>NZ_JBTGVC010000015.1:0-29933 GCF_054343375.1 Mycoplasma sp. Z386 | reverse complement strand
ATAATTATTATTTTCATATCGCTAAAAAAAGGACATTTTGATTAATAATTTACAAATTAATAAGTAATTTTTTTATTTTTCAATAAGTTTATAAAATTCCTTTTCATTAATTATTGGAGTTTTGTGTTTTTCAGCCAATTTTAATTTGGATTCACCTGGTAAATCTCCAATAACTAAATAGTTAGTTTTAGAAGTAATTGTATTAGAAAGTACCCCGGAATTAGATACTACTAATTTTTTAAATTCATTTCTTGTTATGGATAAAGTTCCAGTAACAACAAAAGAAATATTTTCTAAATTTTTGCTTTCAATCTTGTTGTTTTCCTTTATAAAATTCAAATTTTGCTCTTTTAATTTTAATAAAAATTCTTTATTTGCTTGAATACTAAAATAATTTTTTAATTCTTTAACAATGGTTTCACCAAATTTATTTACTTCTAAAAATTTTTCATAATCATAATTTAAAAGTTCATCAATATTATTGATCCTTTTACTAATTTCAATAGATGCTTCAACACCTATATTTTTAATTCCAAGTGCATAAATAAATTTACTAAATTCTATGGTTTTAGAATCATTTATGGCTTTTAATAATACAGTTGTGGAACGCATCTTAAAATTCTTAGTTCATTTTTTATTATTAGCACTAATTAAAGCAATATTTTTTTCTAATTCAAATACATCAATAACATTTTTTATTACGCCAAAGTCATAAAATTGTTTAATAGTTTTTTTAGAAAGTGTTGAAACATCGAAAGCATTTTTGGAAAAGAAGTGGATAATTTTTCTAACAATTTTGTCTGAACAATTTTCATTTTCACAAAATTGTTCTTTTTCTGTATTATGTAAAGGAAAATTACAACTTGGACAGTGAGTTAAAATATCAATATTGGTATTTTCGAATTTTTTTACAGATGAAATTACTTGTGGAATAATTTCTCCAGATTTTTTAATATAAACATCTTCTCCAATTCTAATTTTAAGATTTAAAATGTTTTGAAAATTATGTAAATAAGCTTTTTCAACTTTAGTTCCATTTAAAAAAACTGGTTCTAAATTGGCAACATAAGCAATTTTTCCTGTTCTTCCTGTTTGGTAATCAACTGAAAGTAATTTAGTTTTTACGATTTCATCATAAAATTTATATGCAATAGCTCCTTTAGGAAATTTAGAAGTATAACCCAATTCTTCGGAGAAAATAACATCATTTACCTTAATTACCATTCCGTCTATTTCATATTTCAAATCATCTCTATTTTTATCCACATATTCTATAATTTCCTGTATTTCAAGTAAATTATGTACAGTTTTTCCTATTGTATTTACAGGAAAATGATTTGTTTTTAAAAAGTTGATAGTTTGCGAAACAGAATTAATATTATGGTTAATAGGTTCTACAACTTGATAAAAAAATGCTTTAATTTTGTGCATTTCATCAGTGGAAACGTTTTTCAATTTTCTTACTATTCCTGCGGCTGCATTTCTTGGATTTAAAAACAAATTTTTTCTTTCTAAAGATTTAATTTTAGAGTTTAATGATTCTTCATCGATTTTTTGCTGGTTATATTCATCAATTTTTGCTTGAATTTGTGAATTTAAATCAATAAAATCATCTTTATCAATATATATTTCTCCTCTAATTTCAATTGGTTTATCATATTTTATTGTTTTCGGAAAAAATTCATCTTTTGTTTTTAATATATTATTAATGATATTTTCTCCTTCAACACCATTGCCACGAGTTAATGCTTTTATTAATCTACCATCTTTATAATGAAGAGCAATAGAAAGTCCATCGATTTTAGGTTCAATATAAAAATCTTTAATTTCCTTTATAACTTCTTGAGAATCATTCAAAAATTTTTGAATTTCTTCATATGAATAAGCTTTATTTAAAGATAACATCGCAAAAGAGTGCTTAACTTTTTCAAATTGAGTAGAACTTATAGAATGAATTTTTTGAGTTGGTGAATTTAAATTTTCTTCTCAAGAAAATAAAGAAAAATACACATTTTCTAATTCTTTCAACTCTTTCATTTTGTCTTCATATTCTAAGTCGCTAATTTCTTGTGTATTTTCTTCAAAATACAATTTATCATGATATGAAATTTCTTGTCTTAAATCTTCAATAATTTTTTTAATTTCTAAATCGGTTTTTCCTTTTATTTTATCTTTTGTTTTTTTTCTCATAAATCATCCTTATTAAAATTGTTGAGCTGTATAAATTCAAAATAGCGGTAATGGTCCTATTACATTTTGTTCTACTAATATAACAAAAACTATAAAACTAATTAAAAATAATAAAAATAAGTAGTCAAATCATTTTAAATAAAGACGACGATATTTTGTTCTTTTTTCATAAGGATCATAACCTCTTACTTCCATTGCGTTTGATAAATCTTCTGCTCTAGAAAATGATAAAACAAATAGTGGAATTGTTAAGGTAATCATTGCCTTAACTTTATCATTAATTTTTCCGTGTTTAAAATCAACTCCTCTTGAAGCTTGTGCTTTAATAATTCTATTTGCTTCAAGTAATAAAGTAGGAATGAATCTAATTGCAATTGAAATAATCATCGCTATTACATTGGTGTTAATTTTTACAAGTTTTAATGGGAAAATCAAATCTTCAATAGCTCTTGTTAATAATACAGGTTTAGTAGTATAAATCAAAAGAGTAGTGATTAAAATCATACAATAAATTCTTAAACCAAGAACAAAAGCCCTTATAAAAGATAAATTAGTATATTTTAAAGTTGTAAATTTTAAGTTCAATGAAAATCATTCTTGACTTATAAATTTATAAGATTGATCGTGATCTAAACCTTTTATAATGAATTCTGGTTTATTAAAATTACTTAAATCATTTAATATAAAAGAATAAATTATAGACATAAATAAAAATATAAAAATAGGTAATTTAGCTACTTTTATTAAGTGAAAAGGTTTTTTAGTGGTAACAGCAAACAAAATCATCATAGGAATTATTAAAAAAGAAAGAGTTAATAGATGTGTTGTTACAAAAAACAAAGTAATAAAAATAATATTAAATATTAACTTTATTCTTGGATCTAACTTATGCAAAAACGTATTTTTAGGTACATATTTTCCAATTACTATATTCATATTACTCCTTTATTAACTTATTTATTTCTGAAATTAACTCATTAATATTTTTAACTTTTGGAATATTTATTCCTTTTTGTTTTAGTTTATTAACAAAACTTAACAATTTAGTTGGTTGCATTTTATTATCTTCTAAAAACTCTGTATCACTAAGTATTTCGTAAGTGTCTCCATCTTTAATTATTTTACCTTCCTTGAATACAATTGTTCTATTTGTTCAAGTTAAAGCATTATCTAAATCATGAGTTACAATTACTATAGTTTTTCCTGCTTTGTGTAAATTATCAAAAATTTCCAAAGTTTCTTGAATCCCTACCGGATCTAAACCTGCTGTTGGTTCATCAAAAAAAATGATATCAGGATCCATTGCTAAAATTCCTGCAATTGCCACCCTTCTTTTTTGTCCACCTGATAAATCAAAAGGTGATTTTTGTAAATAAGATTCATCTAAACCAACAAGTTTAATTATATTTTTAGCTTTTTCAATAGCTTTTTTCTTTTCTTCTCCCATTGAAACAGCACCAAATATAATATCTTTTTCAATAGTTTGCTCAAATAGTTGGTATTCTGCAAATTGAAACACAACACCAACCCTTTTTCTTATTTGTTTTAACTCTTTACCTTTAACTCTTTTTGCAAAAAGTTTTTTCTTTTTTAAAATAACATTTTTCTGTATATTTTCTTTATTTTTGTTTTCATTAACATAAATAAATTCCACTTCACCATCGTCTGGATAAATTAAACCATTCATATGTTCGATAAATGTGGTTTTTCCACTACCTGTTTGTCCTATAATTGAAATGAATTCACCTTTATTTATTTCAGTTGAAACATCATCTAAGGCATTAAATCTTGAAGGTAAATCTTTATCATAAATTTTAAATATATTTTTTATTTTAATTTGCATATTTCCTCTATTAATTCATTTTCATCATATGTTGGTTTTATTTTATTTATTAAAGAAGAAATTTTATAAATAAATGGTGAATCTAATTTTGCTTCTTCTAATACTTTTTTATCATTTAAAATGTTTTTTGGAGATCCTTGTGCTATTACCTTACCTTTTGCTAAAACTATCACTTCATCTGCTAAAACAGCTTCATCCATATCGTGAGTTATAGAAATTAAAGTTTTTGTTCTTGTAGATTGAATTTCCCTAATTATGTTTAAAACATCGTGTTTTCCTTTAGGATCTAGCATTGATGTAACCTCATCAAAGATTATAATTTTAGGACTTAAAGCTAAAATGGAAGCAATTGCAACTCTTTGTTTTTGACCACCAGATAAATTTTGTGGTTCTCTTTCAAGATGATCTAGCATATCAACTTTTTGAGCTAAATTGAAAATTATTTCCTTCATTTCCTTTGGATTAACACATCTATTTTCCAAACCAAAGGCAATATCATCTTCAACTGTTGCACCAACAAATTGATTATCTGGATTTTGAAAAATAATTCCAATATATTTTCTTGCTTCATTTAAAGTGCTTTTGGATAATAAAATATCATTTATTCACACTTCACCTTTTTTAGGTTTTATAATTCCTGTTAAAATTTTAGATAAAGTTGATTTTCCCGAACCATTGTGCCCTAAAATGGCAATATATTTTCCTGCTTTGAATTCTAAATTTATATCATCTAATGCTAATTTTGCATTTTCTTCATCGCTGTAACTAAAAGATACGTTTTTAAGTTTTATCATAATTTTTAATTATACTATTTATTGCTTTTTTTATTATTATTTAATAATAAATTAGCAGAATTTATATAAGATCTAATCAAACCTCCTGCTCCGAGTTTGATTCCACCAAAATATCTAACAACAACAATGAGGCTATTTTCTATTTTTTTTATTTGAAGCAAATTTAAAAGTGGTTTTCCTGCAGTTCCTTGCGGTTCCCCATCATCGCTCATTCCATAATGTGTTATTCCATTAATATCAGTGAATAAAAAAGCATAACAAATGTGTCTAGCTTTTTTATGTTCTTTTTTTAGATTTTCAATTATTGTTTTTACTTCGTTTTTGTCTTTAATTTCATATAAAAAGGAGTAAAATTTAGATTTTTTAATTTCAAATAAGTTATTCATTATTTTATTTTAAATTGAATATTTCCTTCTCCTACAACATGGGATTTTATACTTTCTAAAACATCTCCCAATGAAATAACATCAAAATTTTCTCTTTTTACAAAATTGATTTTTTCATCTAATGCATAAATTGTTAATGTATAAATTCCGTTTGAATCTGAAATATTTGGTATTTTTACCAATCCATAATCGTTTGCTATATACCTAAATATCTCATCACTTTCTCCAAAATCACTAGCTATTCTTTGTGCAAGGTGAGTACCAAAAGTATTAATATAATGATATTTTTGTTCTTTATTAATGTTAAATTGATTAATTATTCTTGAAGGAATTTTTATAAAGTTATCAGTTTCTAAATTCACATTTTCATTTTCTAGCTCAGTTCTAATTCAAAATATTAAAGGTGTAGCATAGTTTTTTACTTCAGCGTTTCCTAAAAGTGTCACAACATAACTTTTAGCTTCATTTATTTTGGAAAATTCTAAAGGTAGAGATATTGAATGAAACAAATTATTATGTTTTTGTGCTACATAAAATTTATTTAAAAATATTTCATTGTTTTCTCTATAAAAAGCACTAGATTTAATTTCAATATTTGTCTTTTTATTACCTTTATAAAAGAAAATTTTATCTTTTTCAAGTCCTTTGTTTAATTCCTGACTTTCTTTGTTATTTTCTACAAATCTATCATTGATAAAAACATATTTTGTTCTATATAAAAAAGTATAAAATCCTGAATCGATAACTTTTCCTTTTATCAAATTTTGAAAATCGTCAAAAAATAATTTATCTTCTTTATTAAAATTTGAATTTTTTAAAATGTCTTCTGTATTTAAAGCATAAATTCTTAATTCATAATTATGGTCACTTTCTACAGGGAATGGTCCTACATAAACGCCATTATTTTCGATTGAAACAATTTGTTCCAGTAAATGTTTTTTAGCGAAGGCTGACATAGAGTTTTCAAATTGAATAATTTTATCTTTATTTTGAAATGAAAAATCCCAATCTACCCTATTTTTCTTTATATTTGCAGCAATTCAATGAATAAAAGGTACTCCTAAAGATTTAGAAGCTTCCTTATCAATTAATGTTATAGCATATGATTTAGCATTTTTTACTTTTGACCATTTTATTGGGAAACTTACAGAATTGTCTTTTAAATTAGAATTACCAAATTGAGTTTCCAAAACACCATTTTTTACATTTTTTACAATTATTTTCATAAATTAAATTTTAACAAAAAATACACAAAATTAAACTTAAATAATTTAATCTTGTGTATTTTGTAAATAAATTGAAAAAACTATTTTCTAATATTAAGTTTTTCAATAGTTTTTTTGTAAGAATCAAAATTGTTTTCTTTTAAATATAATAAAAGTTTTTTACGTTTATTAACCTTTGCCATAAATCCACGTTTTGAATGTTTATCTTTTTTATTAACTTCAAAATGTTTTTTTAATGATTCAATATCTTCAGTTAAAATTGCAACTTGAACTTCAATCATACCTGTGTTTTTTTCGTTTCCACCGAATTCAATTGTTAATTCTCTTTTACGTTCTTTTGAAACCATATTTTCTCCTTTGATTTAATCCCAGCAAAAACTTGAACGAATGTTAAAACCGAGAAAAAATATTTTATATTAATTTTATTAATATTTAAATTTTATCACATTATTTGTTTAATGTTAATAATTTTATGAAAGAATCTGCTTTTAATGAAGCTCCACCTACAAGTGCTCCATCAATATCTTTTTGATTCATTAATTCTTCAATATTTGTTGGACTTACTGAACCTCCATATTGAATAACAACATCTTTATGTGTGTTTTCTCTTATAAATTCACAAACTTCTTGTGCTATTTGTGCAGTTGCTGTTTTTCCTGTACCAATTGCTCAAACAGGTTCATAAGCAATTACAATTTTAGAAAAATCTTCTACATTTTTTAAAGAATTTTTTAATTGATGTAAAATAACATCTTTTGTTTTATTATTTTCGTATTCTTCTAATGTTTCTCCAACACAAACAACAGGAGTTAATCCTTCTTTTAATGCTTGATGAACTTTTAAGTTAACTAATTCATCTGTTTCACCAAAATATTGTCTTCTTTCAGAGTGTCCTAAAATTACAAAAGATACAGATAAATCCTTTAACATAGATGCAGAAATTTCCCCTGTATATGCACCAGAATCAAAATTTGAAAAGTTTTGTGCTACTATTTTTAAATTTGATTTTTCAAATAAAAATAAATTAGTAAAAGGTGCAGCAATTCCGAAAGTAACTTCATCTGAAATTTTTGTTTTGTTTTCACTGTATAATCTACTAAATTCATCTAAAAATGCTTTTGTTTCTTGAGCATTTTTATTCATTTTTCAATTACCAATAATTGTTAATTTTTTCATTTTTCTCCTTAAAAAATAATCATTATTCAAATTATACTAAAACTCTTGAATTAATAAAAAAATTAATTATTTTATTATAAATTTCAATAACAAAATCTTCAGTTTATAGTAAAATTTAAATAATATTAATATAATAATAAATGTTAGAAAGCAGGCAACAATGAAAAGTATAAAAAATGTAATATTAAATGCTAAAGAAAATGATAAAAAAATTTTTAGTATTCAAGGATGACTAACAAACTTAAGAGGAAATACAAAAATTAAATTTTTAGAAATAAATGATGGTTCTACAATAGTTAATTTGCAGGTAGTTTTAAAAAACGAAAAAATCAATTTACAAGAAGTCGATAAGGCAAGGGATGGAGCAGCTATTTATGTTAAAGGTGTTTTAAATTACACTCCAAATTCAAAACAACCTATCGAACTTCAAGCTGATGAATTTAAGTTATTAAAAAATACAGATGAAGATTTTCCAATTCAGAAAAAAGAAATTTCAATGGAATTTTTAAGAGAAATACCTCATTTAAGACACAGAACAAAATTAATAAAAGCTATAATGCTAATTCGTTCTACTTTGGCGATAGAAATTCATAAATTTTTCTCTAATCATGATTTCCTTTATGTTTCAGCACCTATCATAACTTCTAACGACGGAGAAGGAGCAGGAGAAACTTTTGTTGTGGATTCAGAAAATGAAAAAATGTTTTTTGGAAAAAAAGCAACTTTAGGTGTTACTGGTCAATTACACGCTGAATCTTATGCAATTGGAATGAAAAAGGTTTATACTTTTGCTCCAACATTTAGAGCTGAAAATTCTCACACTAAAAAGCATGCAGCAGAATTTTGAATGGTTGAACCTGAAATCGCTTTTTACGAATTGCAAGATGTGATTAAATTATCTGACCATATGCTAAAAACTGTTATTAAAAACACTTTAGAAAAACATAAATTAGAATTTGATTTTTTAGAAGAAGTTGTTGATAAAAACTTGAGAGAAAAACTAAATTTATTTTTAAACAAAACACTTTCTATTATCGATTATAAAGACGCTATAGCAGAATTAATAAAAGTAAAAGATATTTTTGAAGAAAAAAATATTTATTTTGGTTTAGATTTAGCTACAGAACACGAAAAATACTTAGCAGAAAAATTATTTAACGGGCCTGTTGCTGTTATAAATTATCCAAAAGAATTCAAAGCTTTCTATATGTATCAAAATGATGATAATAAAACAGTTGCTGCTTTTGATTTATTAGTTCCAGGTATTGGTGAATTAATCGGTGGTTCCCAAAGAGAAGTTCGTTATGAAAAATTACTAGAAAGAGTTCGTGAATTATCAATCCCAGAAGACGATTTAAAATGATATTTAGATTTAAGAAGATTTGGTGATGCTGGTTCATCAGGATTTGGACTTGGTTTTGAAAGACTTGTTATGTATGTTACAGGAATCGACAATATTAGAGATACTATTCCTTTCCCAAGAACAGTTAATAACTTAAAAATGTAAATAAAGGAGTAAAAATGAAATTATCAATATTAATTCCATCATATAAACAAAAAAATGAACTTAAATCTCTTTTAGACTCTTGTTATGTTCAACAAAAAAACGAAGATTTTGAAGTGATTGTAACAATTAACAAACCTACAAATGATGAATTGAATTTAGTTTATGAATATAAAGAACTTTTCAAAGATAAATTAAAAATTTTAATTAATACAAAAAGACAAGGTGTTATTCGTGATATTTTTGATATGCTTACAAAAGCAGTTGGAGAATATTTTATTGTTGTTTTTCCTGAAACTAATTTAAAAAACTTTTTTGTCAAAAGATTTATTGAAATTGAAAAAAAATACAAGGTTGACATTATTGAATTTAAGCCTAAATTTAAAGGTTTTTTTCAATTAGAACCTAAAAAAAGAATTCAAGACAATAAAATTTTTAAAATTCAAGAAGACAAAAAGGTAGTTGCATACACTTTTCCAATTATTTTTAACAAATTTTTTAACACAAATAAATTTTTAGAAATAACAGCAAACACAAATTTCAAAGATGCTAGTTCTAAATATTTGATTGAAATACTATACAAAACACTACCCTTTTTAGAAAGTTATGTCTATATCGATGAAATCATCGTTAATGAATGAAATAATGAAATAAGCATTTTTAACCCTTCACAAGTTATTAGGGACTGAAAAAATATTGAAAATTTCACAAGAGAAAATAAAATTGAATTTATGGAAGAGATTTTATATGCCAAACTTTACTTTTTACAAATTTTTATTCCTGTAATTTTAGGAGTAACTAAAAAATCTCTATTGACTAGACTGTTAACAAGACAAGAAGAATTTCCAATAACTGTTTTAAAATATTATGAAAAATTAAAATTATTAAGAAAAAATGAATTTAATTTACTTTTATCAGTAAATAAATACATCCTATTAAACAGTAACGAAAGTAAACTTATTACAGAAAATACAGCCCCATCAAAATGACATTCAATTTCCAAAAAAATTTAACTAAAGCAGAAGCGAGTCTTTCAATAAAGTTTCTCTCTTCTTTAATTGATATTTTATTATATTTCTCTTTTGCTTTTTCTTCTTTAGGTTTTTTATTCTTTTTAATATTTAAAAACGATTATAACTTAGCTTATTATTTTTGACTTTTTTTTCAAATTATATTTATTTTAGCTTTCCAATTACTTATTCCTTTGTTAAATCAAGGCAAGAGTATTGGAAAAATAATTTGTAAATTAGAATTACAAACAGAAAAAAAAGTAAACAAAAAAGAATTGCTTTCTTGCTTATTAAAAAGAAATTTATTTTTTTCTTTGAATTGAGTTATATTAATTTTTCTTTTTATTCTTTTAATTAATCCTCAATTATCACAGAAAATTGTTTCTAGCAATAGTTTACTAAAAGACAAAAATAAGCAATTTAGTAATTTGAATTCATTAGAAAAAATTTTAATAAATATTTTTATCGCCTTTTCTAACTTTAACTTTATTTTGCTTTTAATTTTATTTTTTTTCAACATATTTAATCCAAAAAAGAACATCATAAATATTTTTTCCAAAAGCAAATTAGTATACAAAAATAAATTCATCGAAACTCAAAAACCTTTAGAAATCAAAAACCTAAATTGAACCAAAGTGCAGTGAGACACGAAAGGAGATTATTATGAAGAATGATAATAATGTAAAAATTCTCTCAAATTTAAATGATAAACAAAAAAGTGCTGTTGTTTATAATCAAGGTCATCTTCGAATAATTGCTGGAGCTGGTAGTGGTAAAACAGGAGTATTGACAAGAAAAATAGCTTACTTAATTGAAAATAAAATTACTGATGCTAAAAAAATATTAGCAGTTACTTTTACTAATAAAGCCTCAAACGAAATGAAAGAAAGGGTTATAAATTTAGTTGAAGAAAAAGGAAATGAAGTTTTTATTAGCACTTTTCACTCTTTATGTAACTATATTTTAAGAAGAGAAATTACTAATCTTAAAGATTATAATTCTAATTTCGATATTCTTGATTCTTCAGATCAAAAAAACATTTTAGAAAACATATATAGAAAATTAAAAATAACAAATAGAGACATTAATTATTCCACTGTTTTAGAAAAAATTTCTAAATGAAAAAATTTAGAAATTTTGCCTGAAGAAATAGATATAGATAAATTAGAAGAAGATGAAGAAATAATAGTTGAACTTTATACTGAATACTCAAAAGAATTAAAATTATTAAAAGCATTGGATTTTGATGATTTAATGATTTTTACCGTTAAAATCTTTCAACAATTTCCAGAAATAAAGCAAAAATGAAGAAATAAATTTTCTCATATTCTTGTTGATGAATTTCAAGATACATCAGAATTACAATTTGAAATTATTAAACATTTAACGGGAGAAAAAAATATTTTGACAGTTGTTGGAGATCCTGATCAAACAATTTATACTTGAAGAGGTGCTGATGTAGAATTAATTTTAAATTTTGATAAATTTTTCCCAGGTGCCTTAACAATTACCCTTGATCAAAACTACCGTTCCACCAATCAAATACTAAATGCAGCCAACTCTTTGATTAAAAACAATAAAAATCGTTTAGAAAAAAACTTATTCACCGATAATATTTCAAATGAGGAAATTGTATTTCACCATTCTTTCAACGTAGAAGTTGAAGCTAGATGAGTTGCAGAAGAAATAAATGATTTAAAAAGAAAAAAAGTTCAACTTAAAAATATAGCAATTTTATATCGTTCCGGTTTTTATTCAAGAGCTTTTGAAGAAGCTTTAATTAAAGAAAATATCCCATATCAACTTTTGGGTGGAACTAAATTTTTTGAAAAAAAAGTTATAAAAGATTTAATCGCTTATCTAAAAGTTATAAATGATGGTTCAACCGTTGGTTTACTAAGAATTATAAACATTCCTTCTAGAAAAATTGGTCCTTCAGCAATTCAAAAATTAACTGAATATGCAAACAAAAGAAATGTTCCTCTTTTTGACTGTTTAATTGATTATTTCACCAACAGAAAGACTTATATGAAAGAAGAAGGGTTTGAAGAATTACCTTTAAATCATTCTCTTCAAAAAGAACTGGTTGATTTTTTAAATTCTATTAACTTTGCAAGAAAATTGCTAAAAAGTGAAAAAAGTATCTCCTTTGTTCTTGAAAAATTTATTGAAAAAATTAAATATATAACTTCAATTAAAAACATTTTAGATAAACAAGATGCTCTAAATAATTTACATAGTTTAATGCAAGGAATTAAATCTTGAGAATCTAAAAACCCTAATTTAACATTAAATGATTATTTACACGAAATTTCTTTACTAACAGATAGTGATGATTCTAATTACGAACCAAATACTGTAACTTTAATGACAATACACAGTTCCAAAGGATTAGAGTTTCAAAATGTATTTTTAGTAGGAATGGCTGAGGGTATTTGTCCAAATAAAAGAACTTTAAAAGATGAAGAAAATATAGAAGAAGAAAGAAGACTTGCTTATGTTGCTATCACAAGAGCTAAAGAAAGATTATTTATTTCTAATTCTGGTGGAAATTACTTTGAAAATCAAGCATATTCTCAAACTTCTAGATTTATTTCAGAAATGGGAATAAAATCTGAAATTTTACAAAATTTTACAAAAAGAACTAATGATGGACAATTAAACTATAAAAGAAATGATAAAACGATAAATTTAGTTGCTGGTGATTTGGTAAATCACATTGTTTTTGGTGAAGGAATAGTTCTTACTGAAGAAGGTGATACAATAATTGTTAAATTCAAAAACTTACCTGAAAAAGATGCAACCAAAAAAATAATGAAACAGCACAAATCTTTAGAAAGGATAACACCTATCTAAGATTATGAATAAAAATAATTTTCAATTAGATCATTTAGGTATTATTTTAGTAGTTATTATTATTTTGTTATGCATAGCAGCATCAGGAATTTTATTTTTTGTTTATTCCAAAAATGAAAAACATATTTTAAAAAATAGTTCCATTATCATTCCTTTGAGTTTTGATGAAGAAAACGAAAGAATAAGAGTAATAGATTCTAAATTCAAAGATAGTGTTTTAGAAGTTTTCAAAAATAAATTAAATATTTATACAGGAAATTGAGTCAAATTAAACGATTTTATACTTTTAATTGATGCAAAAGATCGTAGCAAGTTTATTGAAAATATGAAAACTTGATCTAATAAAGAATTAGATTTAAATGTAATTGATAAAGAAAACAAGAAAGAAACAAATAAAAAATATAAATTTATTTTTTCAAACGAAGGTGGAAAATATATATTTATCTATAGAAATAGATATAGCAAAATAAATATTAAATTTTTACAAAAAATTGTAAAAAAAATTAAAATTATGAAAATCAAAAATTTTAAAACTAATAAAAGATTTTCCTTATTTTTCAATTTTTCTTTAAGTACATGATTTATAAATGAATCTATTTCCAAAAACATTTTAGAAGAACTTGTGTATAATAATTTTTTACTTTATTTTAAAATAAAACAACTGTTTTTAGAAGAAGGAATATTAATTCTAGCTTTTAATTCCAATAATAAAAGAAAAATAAACAAAATAAAATATAAACTATATAAGTTATTTTCAAAATTAAAAAATAATTTTTTCTTTTCAGAACAATCTGTTGTTATTATTGATAATAAAACTCAGCAAAATTCAAGTTCAGGAAAAATAAAAAAAATGATTAACTTCTCACTATGAAAATCTAAAAATGTTAATAAAACTATTGAACTTGAACATCCTTATTTTTTAGAATATACAGAAGAATTAGAAAAATACGATAAGGCTATTGAAGAATTTAAAGAAATTCTTAAAAAAGATGTAATAACAACAAACAAATTAGAATTAAGAAAAGGAAAAAGAAAAATTGGCGAAATAGAAATAGATAACATTCGCCCCGAAATTAAAAAATTTCTTTTTGTTAGAGAAAAAATAAAAATAGCTGAAAAAATTCTCAAAAAAGATATTGAGTTAAAAAGTGAAGAAAAAAATCATAATTTTATTTATACATATACTGATGTATTTTTAAATTATTGAAATAAATTAGATAAAAATACTTCTAATTTAATTATCAGAATTAAAAGTTATTCTATGTTTTTAAAAAAATTTAAAGAAGCATCCAAACATAAAGAATTAACTTTTGACAGATGGGGAATTTATGTTCAAAAAATAAATTTATCGTTATTTTCTATATTAAAAGAAATAAAACCTAAATTTTTAGTAATTTCTTACGAAATACTAAATAACATAGAAGATGATTCCTTTTTAATTTCTTTAGAAACATTAAATAAAATTTGTTCTACCAACAAAATAACAATAATTTATGAAAACAAAAATAATATAATTAAAAACGAAAGGATTCTTGAAAAAATAGGTTATAACTATTATTTCAATATTTAAAATGCAAAAAATCAATCAAGAAGATGTAACAATTTTAATTAACGGAAAATATGATAAATATACTAAAAAAAGCATTAATTCATTAAAAAAACGTTTTCCTAAATCACCAATTTTGGTATCATGTTGAGAAAATGATGAAATTGATGAAAATCCTAAAGTTAGTAAATTTATTTTAAACAAGGATCCTGGTGGTTTTTATATAACTAAATTTAAATATGGTATTAATATTAATAGAATTATTGTTGCAACTCAAAATGGTTTAAAAGAAGTTAAAACCAAATATGTTTTAAGAATTAGAAATGATTTATATTTCAAAAACGATAATATTCTAAATGATTTTGCAAGTTTTTTCCACAAAAGAGATGAAAAATATAAAATATTTGAAAAAAGATTAATTTCTTCTACTTTTTTTAGTTGTGATTACAATAATTTAAGTTATGGTAAAATTGATTATGCTTATTTACATATATCTGACTGATTAAATTTTGGATTAACAACAGATGTGAAAAAATTTTGAGAACCAGTTCAGTTAATAAAAGACTTAAATGAATTTGCTTATTTTAATAAGAAAAATGACTTTCTTCCTGTAAAAATGCATCCAGAAAATTATTTACCTCAGTTCGTTTTTAAAGAAAATACTAATTTAAATTTAGAAGAAGTTGTTGGTGATGATTTAAAGAAAAAAGAAGAATTTGACAAGTATGTAAATGAAAATTTTATAACTTTAGAATCTAAACAAATAGGTTTTTATAATTTAAAATCCAGATATAAAGCGGTTACCAAACTTTCTTTACTAAATCTTGCTACACAGCCTTTTAACAAAAAATATATTTCTTTTTTAAA
This sequence comes from Mycoplasma sp. Z386, assembly GCF_054343375.1. NCBI lineage: Bacteria > Bacillati > Mycoplasmatota > Mollicutes > Mycoplasmatales > Mycoplasmataceae > Mycoplasma > Mycoplasma sp. Z386. The sequence goes on along the minus strand of NZ_JBTGVC010000015.1, from coordinate 14,535 downwards.
ATATTATATAGATACATATGAACCTAATTGAAAAATAGCAAATAAATATAAGTTTGAAAGAAAAGAACAACTTCCTAGCATACCTTACAAAATACCTACAAAAAACTCTAAAATTCAATTTACTTTTTTTAAGTTAGCAATAAAATTTTGTATCAAAGAATTATTTAAACAACATTTAATTAAAATATTTTTCATCTTTTCTAAGAAAAATATTTTAAAATTAAAGAAAGAAAAATCCCAAAATAAAGAACATTATCTAAAGGAATCTACAAATGACAGAAAAAATAAATAAAGAATTTTTATCAAGATATTTTAACTCAATAGAAAAGAAAAATAACTTGATATATAAAAGTTCTGCTGATAAAAACAAAATATTAGATGAATATTATTGATTTATAAAATTACCTCAAAATTTAAAAAAATTCATCCCTAACATTTATTTATATCAAGAACTAAACGATTTTAGTACAATAGTTATGGATTTTGTAGATTTTCCTAACATTTATAACTATTTACAAAAAAAAGTTTATATAAATAATTTTTATGAATTAATTGACAAATTGTTTTATGTATTAAAACAATTTAAAGATACTTCTTTTTTAAACCCTTATAAAAATAAAGATGATTCTTTATCTCGTTTTATTTATATTGAAAAAACAAATAATAGAATAAATCAAATAAATGAATCAGAATTTGTAGATATTAATAAAAAAATAATTTTTAATAATAAAGAATTGAAACCTTTTAATCAAATTAAAGAAAAAGTTTTTAATTTGATTGAAGAGAAATTAATAAATAGAGAGTTACTTTCAATTGTTCATGGAGATTTTTTCTTTAGTAACATTTTATTTGATGAAAAAACAAAAGAAATTAAATTAGTAGATCCAAGAGGTAGATTTGATTATTACAGAGATGTTATAGGAGATTTAAGATACGATTTAGCAAAATTAAGTCATAGTATTTCTGGAAAATATGACTGAATTGTACACAATAATTTTTCTTTCCAAGAAAATTCTAATAATTTTATTCTAAAAGAAAATTTTCCTTTTTCTGACAAAGAAAATAAAGAAATTTTGCTTTATTTTAATAAAAAAATTACTGAAATATTTCAAATTTCTTTTAATGAAATTAAATTAATTGAAGGTTTATTGTTCTTAACTATGATTCCGTTACATAAAGAATCTAAAATTCATCAAAAAATCTTTTATTTAAAATCTATTGAAATTTTCAATGATTTATTAAAATCGGAGGATAAATGAGAATAGTTATAGATTTAGATGGTACTATTTGTGAAATAAAAAAAGAAAATCAATCTTATTCCGAAGTAAGACCTTTGCCAGGAGCGAAAGAATTTATAGATGAAATGAAACAAAAAGGACACACAATTGTTATTAATACAGCAAGAAATATGCAAACTCAAGATCATAATATAGGAAAAGTTATGAAAAATATAGGATTAGTAACTTTAGAATGATTAAAGAATCATAACATTCAATATGATGAAATTTTTTTCGGAAAACCTAATGGTGATATTACAATATGCGATCGCTCCATCCACTTTGAAGGATGAGATAAAATTAATGAAGATTTTTTAAGAAAATATGCAAAAGAAAGATAAAAAAACACAAAAAGCACAGATTGTAATATTAATGGCGGGAAACGGAAAAAGGTTTAAAGAAAAGGGTTATACAACAGATAAACCTTTTATTGAAATAGAAAATAAAACATTCTTGGAACTAGCAATCGAATCTTTTGACAAGCAAAATACATTTATTCTTGTAATGAAAAAAGAATTTACTTCAATTTATAAAAAAGAAATTAGTTCTTTACAAAAAAAATATAAAATTAAAATTTTTACTGTAGATGAAACAACTACTGGAGCTGCTTCTACTGCTCTTTCTATTTGAAAAATTATTGATAATAAAAAACCTGTCATTTTCGCTGATGTTGATAATTTTTATTTAGAAAAAGAAGCACAAAATTTTTTAGAATATTCTCTACAAAACAAATTCGATGCTGCTGTTTCTACTTTTTATTCTACATCTAATAGTTTTTCTTTCATAAAACACAAAAATAATTTAGTTTTAGAAACAAAAGAAAAAGAAGTTATTTCTAATCAAGCAATTTCAGGTCTTTATTTTTTTAAAAATGGGAAAAAATTTATTGATTATTGTATAAAAATGCATATTTATAATAAAAAAATAAAAGAAGAATTTTATATGTCTAATATTTTTAATTTAATGCTAGAAAATAAAGAAAAAATAGGTTGAATGGCTTTAAGAGAAAATGTTTATATATCACTTGGAACTCCTGAACAACTTGAAAATTATTTAAATAATAAATCTTCTAAAAATTAGTGAATTAAAACTAAATATTTTTAAATAAAGGAAAAAGTTATATAATTATACTTATGAAAAAATTAGGTATTTTATTAGATTCATTTGGTGGTATTTCTAAACAAACAATAGAAAATAATGGTTTTGAAATGGTTCCATTGCAATTTACAATAGATGGAAAAGATTATATAGATAACGGAGAAGAATTAACAAATTTACAAATTTGAGAATTAGTAAAAAAATCTAGTAGTGCTTCCACTTCTTTACCTGCTTTAGCAACCATACAAGAAAAACTTAAAAAAATGAATAAAGAATATGAAAATGTTATCGTTTTTTTAACTTCTTCAAAACTTTCATCTACTTATCAAACGGTTTTAGTTGAATCTAAACAATATGGAGACAAATTTCACATTATAGATAATCACTTTTTTACAGATGAAGCACTAGAACTGGGAAAATTTTTAGTTCAAAAATCTAATGAAGGTGTTGAACTAAATAAGCTTTTAGAAATATCAAAATGAGTTGCTAAAAAAAGTATGAATTTTTTAATTGTTAAAGATTTAACTTCTTTAATTCGTGGTGGAAGATTAAAAGGAGTAAAAAAACTCTTACTTAATTCTCTTAAATTAATCCCTTTACTAAAAGTAGATGAAGAAGGAATTAATTTTGGTGGATTAAAAAGAACATTAAAAGGTTCTTATGAAAAGGTTTTAGAAAAATTAATTGATTTTATAGGTGGTAAACATAATTTAGACAATTTTGAATTTAAATTTATGTATGCCAATGATTCAGAAATGAAAAATGAAATTATTAACTTGTTTAATAAAGAAAAATTAGAAATTGGAAATATTGAAATAGCTTCTGCTACTGTTATGATACATACTGGAGTAGGTTGTTCTTCATTAGGTATTTGACCTAAATTATCAAAAATTAAAATATAAAAAAATACCCTTATTATTTTTTAGAAAAATTAGCCTTTTGGGTATTTTTTTTATTCAAAATTGCTGTTACTAACATTATTGGAATTATAGAAAAAGAACACAAAATAATTAAAAATATTCTTAAAATAATTCAATATTCAGTAAATTGATAAGTAATTAAAATGACAAATAAAGATAAAATTAATGGGAAATTAAAATTAAAAAAATTTATTTTTAAAACTTTAAGATATACAAAAATTGTTATTATTATAAAAGATAAAACAACATAAGAAAGTCCTATTAAACATAAATATTTATATTCAATGATTTCCTTTTTTTGAATTTCAGGAGAAAATAAAAAATAAATAACTAAAATAGGAATTATAACTATTAAAATAGTAAATAGTCAACTTGGAACTTTTGTAATTCTCATTATTTTTTATAATGTAATTTATGAAGCATTTTTATTATGAAATTATCAATATTTTCACTGGTTGAGTTTTCTTCACCGTATTTTCTATAAGTAACCAAATTATTTTTAATTTCATTATCCCCGATAATAATTTGGTATTTTGTCTTCATTAATTGTGCTTCTCTTATTTTTTTATTAATTCTTTCGTCTCTATCATCTAAATCAACATTAAAGTTTAATAATTGTAATTTTTCTTTTATTTTTTCTGCAAATTTTAAGTGTTTATCATTTTGGATTGGAATTACAACAAATTGTCTTGGACTTACTCAAAATGGTAAATTCCCCTTTGTTTGTTCAAGAACAATAGAAATAAATCTTTCATATGTTCCTATTAAACCTCTATGAATTAAAACTGGAGTTTCCTTTTCATTATTTTCATTTATAAAACTTATTTTAAATTTTTCAGGAAGTAGAAAATCTAATTGTAATGTAGACATAGTAATTTCATGATTTAAAACTGTTTTTACTTGAAAATCAATTTTTGGTCCGTAAAATGCTGCTTCTCCTATTTTTTCTTCATAATCAATATTTAATTCTTTTAAAACTTTTTCTAAATCACTTTCTGCTTGGTTTCACATTTCATCATTATTGAAAAACTTTTCTTTATTTTCAGGATCTCTTTTAGAAAAAGAAACATAATCCAATTTAATGTTAAACATATTTAATGTTTCAATAATCATTTTATATAAATGTTTAAATTCATCTACAATTTGACTTTTTCTAGCAAAAATATGACCTTCAGTTAAATCCATACCTCTTACTCTTTCAAGTCCTGTTAAAGCTCCTGATTTTTCATATCTATATAGTCTTGACTGCTCAGAATAACGTATAGGTAGTTCTTTATAACTTCTTTTTTGTCTATCAAATAAAATAATATGATGTGGACAAGTCATAGGACGTGCAATTAATCTTTCATTTTCTACCTCTATAGGTTTAAACATATCATCTTTATAATGTTCTAAATGACCAGAAGTTTTGTAAAGTTCTTCTGAACCAAAATGTGGAGTTAAAACTTCTTTAAATCCATATTTTTTGTCAAAAAATAAAATTCTATCTCTAATTGCGTTTCTAATTTTCATTCCATCTTCTAATCAAATAGGAAGTCCTTGACCTGAAAGATGTGAAAAAGTAAAAATATTTAATTCTTTCCCAATTTTTCTATGATCTCTTTCTTTTCTTTCTTTTAAAATTTCTAAAAATTGATCTAATTCTTCTTTAGTTTCTCAAGAAGTTCCGTAAATTCTTGTCAACTGTTCATTTTCTGATTTCCCTCTTCAATATGCACCAGCTATTGATAGTAATTTAAAATGTTTAATTTTTGATGTTGAATCTTCATGACCACCTGAACAAAGGTCTTCAAAAAGAATCTTATTGTTAGAAGGATTTATTAAAGAATAAAATGTTACTTCTTGATTTTTAGAAATTATTTCATCATATAATTCTTTTTTAAACGGTTTATCTGTAAAAGAATAATTTTCTCCACTTGTCTTTACCATTTTGTAACCACCAGAAGCTAAACTTTTCATTTTCTTTTCAATTTTATTTAAATCTTCATCACTTATTGGCTTTTCAAATTTAAAATCATAATAAAAACCTTCTTCAGTTGAAGGACCAAATCCTAATTGAACATTGGGATATAATTCAATAACTGCAGCAGCTAATAAGTGACTTGTTGTATGGTTTAATTCTTTATTAAATTTCATTTTATAATCCTATTCTTTCTTTAAATTTTTCAATTGTTTTTAAAGCTACTAAATTAGCTTTTTCTTTTCCTTTTAATGATAATTCTTTTATATCTTTTTTACAATCTCTGTATTTTTCCTGTAAATTAGTTAAAAATTCTTTAACTACAGTAGCAACTGATTCTTTAAATTCTTTATAATTTTTTTCTTTAAATAATGTTTCAGTTTCTTCTAAAGTGATATCTTTCAAAGAACTATAAATCGTTAATAAATTCAATATCCCAGGTTTGTCTTTTGAAATATAAACTTTGTTTTCAGAATCAGTAACAGCTTTCATTATTTTTTTATAAGCAATTTCTGGATCATCCAATAAAAAAATGGAGTCATTTTGATTAGTATTAGACTTGGACATTTTCTTAGTTGGATCCTGTAAACCCATAATTTTTGAACCCGTTTTTTGCACATAAGCTTCTGGTAATTTAAAATTCATTTTATAACTTTTATTTAATCTTTCAGCAATGTTTCTAGTTAATTCTAAATGCTGAATTTGATCAATTCCTACTGGCACAATATCAGCATTATAAAGAAGGATGTCTGAAGCCATTAAAGTAGGATAAATAAAAAGCCCTGTTGGAATTAAATATGTTCCATTTTGATTTTTTATTTTACTACTTTTATCTTTAAATTGCGTCATTCTTGATAGTTCACCCATAGTGGTGTTTACTAAAATAAATCAATTCAAAACTGAATGAGCATCAACATCAGATTGATAAAAAATTGTGCTTTTTTCTGGATCTAAACCACAAGCTAAATATAAAGCAAAAACATCTTCTCTAAATTGTTTTAAATCTTTTCTTTCTATCGGCAACGTTAAACTATGTAAATCAGCGATAAAAATAAAAGATTCATATTCTTCTTGAAGTTTTACTGTATTTTTAATTGCTCCAATATAATTACCCAGTGTTATTTTACCAGTTGCTTGAACGCCTGTTACTAATCTTTTTTTCATATATTAAATTATATAATAATCTATTTAAAATATTCTATTAAAATTTATAATTAAAGAATGATTATAAAAAAATAAAAAGGAGTAATAATATTTTATGGTTTTAAACCATTTTATATTAAAATAATAGTTATATGGAAAAACAAGATTATCAAGCACTTTATAGAACTTATAGACCAACTAAATTCAGTGATGTAAAAGGTCAAGATTTTATAATTAAAACATTAGAAAACATTATCATAAGTAATAAAATCTCTCATGCTTATCTTTTTTCAGGTCCAAGAGGAACTGGAAAAACCACAGTTGCAAAAATTTTTGCAACTGTTGTTAATTGTGCTCATAGAGAAAATATTGATGCTTGTGATTTTTGCATTAGCAACATAAACAAAAATTTTGATATTATCGAAATGGATGCAGCATCAAATAACGGAGTTGATGAAATAAGAGAATTAAAAGAAAATATTCAAAATTTACCAACTAATTCTAAATTTAAAATTTATATTATCGATGAAGTTCATATGCTTTCTAAATCAGCATTTAATGCTCTATTAAAAACTCTAGAAGAACCACCAAAGCATATAATTTTTATTCTAGCTACAACAGACCCACAAAAAATACCTTTAACTGTTTTATCAAGATTACAAAAATTTAATTTTTCTAAAATTAATCTAAACATAATCACAAATCAGTTAGAAGAAATTTTAAATAAAGAAAAAATTTCTTTTGAAATAAAGGCTTTAGAAAAAATAGCAAAACTTTCTGATGGCGGTTTAAGAGATGCACTGTCATTGTTAGAACAAGCAATTTTGTTCTCTAATAATGATTTAACTTTAACAAAAGTGGAAGAAATTTTCTCTCTTATTTCTAATGGTGATTATGTTCAAATATTAAATTATTTAAATAGTAATTCTGTAGAAAAAATTATAGAAATTGCTGACTCGCTTTTTGAAAAGGGTATAGATTTTGCATCATTTATCAACAATTTTTTAATCGTATTGAGAGATTATATAATTTTTTCTAAAACAAAAAAAGTTAATATTTTAGAAACATTATCACAGCAAGAAGTTGAAAATATTAATATAAATATAAAATATGCTTTTAATATTATTACTGAATTAAATAATTCTTTAAAAAATTTATATGTAATTGAAAATAACAAAACTTTTATTGAAATTTTATTATTAAAACTCCTGTTTTTAAATAATAATTCTTCTGATGAAAATTTAAAAAACGAGCAAAAAGAAACAATAAAAGTTGAAAGTATTTCTGAAGTTGCAAAGGCAATAAAAAATTTAGAAATTGACAATTCTGTCAATATTATAAATAAAGAAAATACAACAAATAATTTACACAAAATAGATAATTTATTCTTAGAAGGAAAAGAAATAAAGGAAAATCCTAATAATAGAACTTCTTTAATAAAAGAAAAAACAGAAATAAAGAATGAAAATTTAAATTCAAATATTTTTAAAGAAAGTTTTTTACAAGATGAAATTTCAGAAGAACAAAATGAAGAAATAGAAAATAAAAATACTTCCATATTTCAAATAAATAACAATCCTTCTAAAGATAATAACAATAAAGCAACTCAAGAAATTACTTCAATTTTTTCTCAAGACTTAAATAAAGACTTAACCGATACAACTTTATTAAAGAAAAGTACAGAAGTTATTTTACTTGATAATGAAACTATTGATGAAAAATACCAAGAAACAGAAAATATCATAAATAGTCAAGATTATTTAACACAAACTAAAGAAAACATATATCAAACTAATCAAATTAATTTAGACAACAAAAAAGATGAAGAAAATATACAAACTGAAAAGCATGAAATTAAAGTTTATGATGATTTATCTTTAGAAAATACTGAAAATATAAAAATAGAAACAAAAGAAAAAAAATCTGCATTTTCCCTTTTAGACGATGAAGATGAACCAATACCAGGTCTCAAAACAGAAAGTATAGATATCGGAATTATCGAGGAAGATATTTTAACTGTAGATGAAGTAATTAATTTGTTTGGTTTATTCAAAACCAAAGCAAATTCAAAAGATTTTCTTCAAAAAAGAAAAGAGCAACTAAAGAATTTGGAACTAATTTCTCTTGGCAATAAACAATATGAAGAATACATTAATTACTTATTAGATGTTAAAATTATTACTGCAACTGATAAATTTATTTTAGTTTCTGCTAGTCCAGAAAATGAAAATTCAATTTGAGCTTTAAATAGTGTAAAGTCTCAAATTAATTTTAGAGAGTTAAATAAACTAATTTTTGAAGAAGAAATTCATTTCTTTGCAATATCTAAAGAATTATTTGACTTAGCGTCTCAAAAATGAAAAAGAATGCAAGAATTAAAAACTCTTCCTGATGTTTTTAATGAATTACCAGAAATAGTTTATAAAACTCAAAAAGAAATCGAAGAAGAAAAAATGATTTCCATATTCGGAGATAAATTTAAAAAATAAAAAAGAGGTAAAAATGAATATACAAGAAATGATAAAACAAGCAAAAAAAATGCAAGAAAGTTATACAAAAAAACTTAATGAAGTAAACTCTACAGTTTTTGAATTAGAAAAACAAGGAATAAAATTAGAAATGTATGGGGACAGAACATTAAAATCAATTAATGTGCATGAAGCATTAATTGATCCTGAAGATAAAGAAACACTTGAAGATGTTATTATTTTAGCAATAAATGAACTTGTTGAAAAAATAAATAAAAAACATGATGAAATTGCACCAGCAAATGGAATGATGTAATGATAGGAAGTGAATTTAATGAGTTAGTTGAGAATTTAAAAAAAATTCCTGGAATAACAAAAAAACAGGCTGAAAAAATAGCTTTCTATACTCTAAATCTTAATTATGAAGAGTTAGAAAAATTACTAAATTCTTTTAAGCAACTCAACCAAAATTTAAATAAATGCATTTCATGCAATTTTATTTCCAAAAACAAACAATGCGATATTTGTTTAGATGAAAAAAGGGAGAAAAAATTATTAATAATCGAAAGTGACAATGAATTATTAAAAATAGAACAAAGTGATTTTTATAAAGGAAAATACTTTATTTTCGATATTAAAAACAAAGAAAATTATCAACTTGAAATTGAAAAAATATTGAGTTTTTCTTCTCAATTTCAAGAAATAATAATTGCTCTTTCTCCAACAATTGATGGATTAAAATTAACAAATTTAATTCATAAAAACCTTAAAGAAAAAACTAAAAAAATTATTATTTCTCAAATAGCTTTTGGAATCCCAATGGGTGCTTCATTAGATTATATGGATATAATAACAATCAAAGAATCAATAAACAATAGAAAAGAGTAAAATTATGTTTATAACTTTTGAAGGATTAGATGGTAGTGGAAAATCTACAATTTTAGAAAAATTAAAAAAATATTTTAAAGAAAATTATTCTAATTTATCTTTTGTTTATACAAGAGAACCCGGTGGAAATAATTTAAAAGAAGCAGAAAAAATAAGAGAGATTATTCTTGATCCAACCAACTCCATCGATGCAATGTCTGAAGCAGTTTTATTTGCTGCTTCCAGAAGATTACATTTAGAAAAAATAATTTGACCAAGTTTAAAAGAAAATAAAATTGTTATTTGCGATCGGTATGTAGATTCTTCAATTGCATATCAAGGTGCTGGACAATTAATCGGAACAAACAAAATTAAAGAATTAAACGATATAGTTATTAATGGTACATATCCAAACTATACTTTTTTATTTGATTTATCACCTGAAGAATCAAGAAAAAGATTGATTTCACAAAATAATCATTGTGACGATAGAATAGAAAAAAATGCTCTTGAATTTTTTCAAAGAGTTTATGATTCATATCATCAAATGGCAAAAAGTGATTCAAAACGTTATATAATCATTGATGCTTCAAAATCCGTAGAAACAGTTTTTGAGCAAGTAAAAAATAAAATAGATAAAATTTTGGAGTTATCAAAAAATGGATAATATTGCAAAAACTATAATTGAAAATTCTTTTTCTACAGGTAAAACCTTTCATTCATGAATTATAAATTCTCAAAATAAACAATTAGCAGAAAATATTCTGTTATTTTTAATTTCTAAAATACAAAACACAACCATTGAAAAAATAAACAAAAACTTTTTTCATTTTACAAAGGAAAATCCTTTAGATAAAGATATTTTAAAAGAAGTAATTAAAAAAATGACTACTTCTGCAGAAAAAAACGAAAATAATATTTTAGTTATTGAAAATGTTGAAAATTTACATATTGCTACATTAAATTCATTACTTAAGTTTATTGAAGAACCTAATAAAAATACTTTTATTATTTTTACAACTAAAAACATTAAAGCTGTTTTAAAAACTATAGTATCTAGGTCTTTTGTTTTAAATTTAAAAAATCCAAAACATGAATTATTAACAAAAAACGATGTTATTAATGAATTATTAAGTTTAACAAATAATTCAAAAGATAAAATTGAAAAATTTATTAATTCTTTTGAATCAGAACTACATAAAATAAAAACTACAAAAGATTTTTTTAGTTTTTTAATTTTAAATTGGCAAGAAGAAAATCATTCCGTTTTTTGATTTCTTTTTTTTGCACTTATTAAAAATTTAATTTTAAATAAGCATTCTTTTATTCAAAAACAAACTATTATTAATTTACAAAAAATTTTAAATTTAAGTTACAAAGATTATGAATTCATAATGTTGTTAATTAATGATTTCAATGAAAAAAAACATTATTATATTAATTTTGAACTTCAAAAAATGAATTTTATAGTTCGTTTAAAAGAAAGGTTTTTAAAAAATGAATCAAAATAAACTTTTTATTGTAGGTACTCCTATTGGAAATTTAAAAGATATTACACTAAGGGCTTTAGAAACTTTAGAAATGGTTGATATTATTTTATGTGAAGATACAAGAGTGAGTTTAAAACTTTTAAATCATTACAATATAAAAAATAAAAAATTAATTTCTTATCATAAATTTAATGAAAAAGAAATTACTAATAAAATAATGGATTATTTTTTGGAAAACAAAAAAATAGCTTTAATTAGCGATGCTGGAATGCCTAAAATAAGTGATCCTGGTTATTTTTTAATAAAAAAATGCTATGAATTAAACATTTCTTTAGAAGTTATTCCTGGACCAACTTCTTTTGTTTCTTCTTTTGTTTTATCGCCTTTTGAAGGAAATTTTACTTTTCTTGGTTTTTTAGCTGATAAAAGCAATCAAAGACAAAAAGAGTTTAAATCCTTAACAGAAGGAAACTATATTGCTTATGTTTCACCTTATAAATTAGTTGCTACATTAAAAGATTTGCAAACAATTTTTAATCAAGAAATTGAAGTTTTTTTATCAAAAGAAATAACTAAAATGCATGAAAAACACTATTTTGGTACTGTAGAAAGTGTTTTAAATTCTTTACCTGAAGTTATTAAAGGTGAGTGAACCATTTGTTTTAAATATAAAAAACACACAGAAAAACGCCAAAAGATTAACAAATATCAACAATTTTCCAAAAATTAACTATTTTTTGAATCTTTTTTAATTTATTTTACAGAATATAACATATAATTTTATCACCTAACTATACTTTATTATAGTAGGTAATTTTAGAAAGGATAAAATGAAATTTTTCTTTAAAACAAAAAGCAAAGATAAAGTAGTAGTTAATGACAAAAACTTTAGTGCAAAAGCTAAGTTGATTTTATCAAAAATTTCAGGTGCTTTTTTACTACCTATTGCTGTTATGGCGATAGCTGGATTATTTCTTGGTATAGGTGCTACCATTGAAAATTTATCATCAGGTGGTGGAAAAGTATTTGGGATTTTTATTAAACAATTAGGTCAACCAATTTTTGACGCTTTACCTTTATTATTTGCTGCTGCATTTGTAGTTTCCTTTACAAATGATGCAGGAACAGCTGTCTTTTCAGCTATTGTAGGATACTTTGTATTTTTAGCTTTACAAGTTCCTTTTATATCACCAGTTTATGAAACATTATCTAATAGCAGTCAAGTAACTGCTGGAAATGTTAATAATATTGTAGTAGAAGTTAATAAACAAGGAGAAATTGTTTATAAAGAATTAAAAGGTTATGTAGTTCTTTTTGGTGGTGCTGGTAGAAGTTTAGAATCTTCATTACAAATTGTAAAAAGTAGTTTTGGAATTCTATCTTTACAAACTTCCATTTTCGGATCTATAATTGTAGGTATTTTAATTTCTTATTTATATAATAAATTCTACAAAATCCAATTACCACAAATGATTTCCTTCTTTGGAGGAAAACGTTTTGTGCCAATTGTTTCAATCGTTGCTATGATTCCATTAACCTTTTTATTCTTGATCTTTTGACCATGAATAGGTGCTGGACTAACAGCATTTGGTAAACTTTTAAATAAAGCTCCAGTAGGTCTTGAATCACTTGTGTTTGGAATTATTGAAAGATCTTTAATTCCATTTGGATTGCATCATGCATTTTATGCTCCATTATGATACACAAATGTTGGTGGAGATGTGTACTCTTCTTTAGGAGATGCTCTTAAAGAAGGTGGTCCTTTATCTTCTACAAACTATGCATTACAAGAAAACTGAAAAAGTTACATTACAGCAACAGAACTTTATAAATTAATGGCTAAAAACCCAACTAAATGAGCTGGAGACTCTCTAATTTCAAATAGTGCTTTATCATTAGAATTTAACAATGTTGTTTATAATGTAAATGGAAAAACTGAAATTGCTCCTGTATTTACTTTCTTTGAAAAACAACTTGGAATTAAAGTAGGTAGATACTTACAAGGTAAATATCCATTTATGCAATTTGCTTTACCTGCTGCAGCTGCAGCAATGGTAATGGCAGCTCCAAAAGAAAACAGAAAAATAGCATTAAGTAGTGTTGTTCCTTCAGCACTTACTTCATTTGTAACAGGAGTTACAGAACCAATTGAATTTACATTCCTATTCTTAGCTCCTTATATGTTCTGAGGATTCCACGCAATAATGGCTGGATTTGCATTTATGTTTATGAACATTTTAGGTGCTCATATAGGTCAAACTTTCTCTGGTGGAATTCTTGACTTAATTATTTACGGAGCAATTCCTGTATTAAAAGGAACTAACTTCTGATGATGAGCAGTAATCGGAATTGCTTATGCTCCAATTTATTACTTTGTTTTCTACTTTGTAATCAAAAAAATGAATTTAGAAACTCCTGGTAGAGGAAGCAATACTAAATTATTTACAAAAGCAGATTTCAAAAATCAAAAAAGTTCAAAACAAACAACCAAATCTTCTTTAAATGCACAAGAAACTGAAATAGTTCTTGCTTTTGGTGGTTGAGAAAATATTGAAAGTTTTAATAACTGTGCTTCAAGATTAAGATATGATATTCTTGATAAAACAAAAGTAAATGAAGAAAGATTAAAAGCAGCAGGTGCAAAAGGTGTTAAATTTATCGGTGATAAACACGTTCAAGTTATTTTTGGACCAGTTGCTGAACAATTAAATTCAAAAATTAGTTCTCACAAAGGTGAAAAACTTGTTTTAGACAACGAAGAAAAACAAGAAAACGAAATTCAACAAGATACAAATAATAATATGAATTTAGATAACAAAGAAGTTGTTAAATTTAAAAATATTACTTCAGGTACTGTTAAAGATATTTCTGAAATAAACGATGGTGTTTTTTCAGAAAAAATGCTTGGTGATGGTATTATTATTTCTCCAGATGCAACTGAAAAAATAGTTAAAATTTATTCACCATTTGATGGTGTAGCAACTACTGTATTCCCAACAAAACACGCTTATGGTTTAACCACAAAAGAAGGAATTAATATTTTGATTCATATAGGAATTGACACAGTTAATTTATCTGGAAAAGGTTTCACTTCATTTATTGAACAAGGAAGTGAAGTAAAAGAAGGACAATTAATTGCTGAAGTTGATATGGAATACTTAAAAACAGCTGTTGAAAAAACTGATATTGTTTATATTGTTATTTCAGATTCAACAAGAACAGAAGTTATTAATAAACAATTGAAAAACTCTTCTAAAGATGAAATTGTCTTTGAAGTAAAATAAAAAAACAAAAAAGAGATCATTTAAAATG
>NZ_JBTGVC010000014.1:0-30767 GCF_054343375.1 Mycoplasma sp. Z386 | reverse complement strand
GATTACCTTGATTATCACCTGCAAAGTATAAATTACCTTGTTGATCTTGGAAGACAGCATAACCTTTAATAGTTGTAGTAATTACTCTATTGGCATTTGCTGTATTTGGACTATATGATATTGATAAGGTTTTATTAGTATTATCTCATGTTGTAGAACCAAATGTTACATAATTATCAATTTGACTTGGATTACCATGTGTACCTGGTTTTCCAGTTAATCTTAGATTATTTTGTCCAGAGTCAGATGTTCATACTAATTTAGATTCATCATTATTAAAATCACCAGCAGGCATAGGTAGTGTGTAAGTTGCTCTTGTAGTAATATCATCTCTTAGTAATGTTATACCTTCAGTAACATCACTTGTACCATTTGTTAGATATGTAGCAGAGTTAGTTGCTTCTGTTTTATCAGCGGGAACATATTTAGTTAATGCAAATATAGAACCTGCTTTAATTCTAATATATTTTTGATGAAGTTTTCCTCAACCTAAACCATCATTTCTGTTTGTAGAACCACCAATTGTTACATAAATATAATCTGGATTATTCGGATCTCTTTTAGCTGTCATCCATTCAATAGCTTGTTTTGGCATAAATTCTGTTCAAGTAGAACTACTATTTACAAATGCTGATGCAGATTGTTTTAATTTAAAATGACTAGTTGCTTTAGTTGAAGTAGGAGTAATAAATTTACTGCTTGTTATAGTTGTATTATCACTGTTAGTTGCAAAACCTTGATGAGATGCTGCTCCAAAACCATCTGTATATTCAAATGTCATTACTGGAGTATAAGGTGCATCTGATACATATCAAGTATATGCTAATCCACTACCACTATTATATGGATGTGACTCTTTTAATGATCTAGTTGGATCATAAACTTTGAATGCTAATCCAAAGAAGAAGTTTGTATTTTGTTGTGGAAATGCTATTTCTTCAACTAAATAAGTAGATTTAACTGTTGCATAAATATCTCCACCTTTTTCTGTTCTATTTAAAGTAGTAA
Source organism: Mycoplasma sp. Z386 (assembly GCF_054343375.1). Classification (NCBI taxonomy): domain Bacteria; kingdom Bacillati; phylum Mycoplasmatota; class Mollicutes; order Mycoplasmatales; family Mycoplasmataceae; genus Mycoplasma; species Mycoplasma sp. Z386. Next base: position 29,759 of record NZ_JBTGVC010000014.1, on the reverse strand, counting down.
TAACTTTATTATCGCTTTTATCTACTTTTTCAGAATAGGTTACACCACTAATTGTAAATTCTAATCTTGCTCCTAGAATTTCTTTAACATCAGCGGTTGTTAATTCTACTTGTAAAGTAGAAGTATCATTTAATCTGCTATATGAAATTTCTGAATTAGTGATATTTTTATCCGCTTCACCTTCGTGTCTTCCTTTTCTAACAACAGCAACACTTCAAGAATTTATTGTATCTCATTTAATTGTTGATTTTGGATCACTAAACTGTATATTAAATTTAGTTTTATAAGCATAGTGATTATCGGTTACAGTACTATTTTTAATTGATGCTTCCGGAGTTACTCCAACAATTTGTGGTTGCTCAATTAAAGTAGAGAATGTAGAATCTGCTGGAACATTAAAAGTAATTCTTTCTGAAGCAGGAGATAAATCGATAATTTCTTTTACTTTATATTTAGTTCCTGATAATAAACCGTCAACATCACTACTTAAATTAAATTCAATGTTACCTTCTTCTGCTAATCTAATATTAACTGGTGAAGTTTTTTCAGTATTTGTAACTTCAGTTCCATCATCTGCAAGTTGCACATATCTTAAAGCTAAGTTTTTATTTCTTGCATATGTTCTATCTGTAGTTGGAACTGTAAATTTAACTTTTGCACTTGATGTTGTTGCATCAGTTCCATCAAATTGTTGTGCATTAAATTCTAATGTTGATGCAGTTCCTAAAGTTCTAAACTCTTTAGAACTTTCTAATTCTCCATTAGTATTAAATAACTTATTGTATGGAACTGCTGTATTTGAATTAGTTGTGTCAACAACAGTTGTTATTCTGTAACTGGTATATTTACTTAAATTACTAAAGTTAAATGTAACTGAATTATTTGCAACAGTTGCATTTGCTTGAACTTGATTTGCTGCTGCATTACCATCATTTGTTGCTAAAATTGCATCTAAATGTAGTGAGTGACCATTTAGTGAACCTTCTGCATCTGCAAAAGTTAATACTACTCTTGCTTCAGTTTCTGAATCAGGAATAATTTCAATTGCGGAAATTTCTGGTTTAGTATAGAATTTATGACTATTTTGAGTTTGTAATTCATTTTTAATTGTTATTGCAGCTGATGAAGGAATTAATGTTCCCCCTATTATTTCATATTGAGAACCAGCTGATAAATTACTTAAATTAACTGTAAATGTTTTATCTGAATTAACTTCAACTAGTGCAGTGTTGAAACTTTCTGTTGTTCCTACTTTTCTATATAAAATGGATGCATGTTGACCTGATTTAGCAAATTCATCTTCAAGTGTTAAAGTAGCACTAGCACTATTTACTGTTTGACTTGAGAAAGTAATTGCAGAAACTACTGCTGTTTGTGTAATAGAAGTAAATCTTCTTTCAGAATTTGTATCTTCACTTATATTGCTATTGAAAGTTAAATCTTCTCCTGAAGTTGAATCTCTTTTAATTGCAGTAATTTTGTATTCTTGTCCTTTTACAAGATTAGTTAAATTGAATGTCGCAACACTATTATTATTATTATTATTAGACACCACTACTGTTCCTGTTGCATTTCCATTGTGATTTCCATCACCAAGTGGAGTTACTAATTCATAAGTAATTGCAACAGTTCCGTTGTTTGCAATATCTAAGTTAGTATTATCAAATCCTACTTTAACAGTTGCTTGTCCTTCTGTTGATGAAACATAAGAAATAGTTTTAACTGTTGCTTTAGTGTTGATTTGTGCAGGAGTTCCTTGAACTCTTGCAATAACTGAATCAACACTTGCTTCAGTGTTAGCTGAATCTTTAGTTAAAGTAATATCGGTAATATGATAGGTTTGACCACCAGTTAAACCGGTTAAACTAAATACTGCTTGTTTATTAGTAATATTTACAGGAGTATTATGTGTAACTTTTCTTTCAAGTTCATTAGTTACTTGGTAAGAAATATTAGCAGTTCATCCTTTGTTTAAAAAGTCATCACTGTTTCCAAATGCAAGTGTAAAGGTTCCTGCTCCTACTTGTTTATCATCATTAGCAGTAATTGTTACTTCTGCTGTTCTTACAGAAGTTCTAAATCTCTTGTTATTATCTGTGTTAGTTGCAGTTGTGAAAACAAGATCTTTATTATTTACAGTAGCTTTAACAATTTCATATTGTTCATCTTTTTGTAAATTATTCAATTCAACAGAAATTGAAGTTTTACTATTGTAAATGAAGGAAGCAGTTAATTCAGTACTACTATTATCTGAAACTTTTCTATATGTTAGAGTTCCTTGAGTTGAAGCACTCGGTTCCCCTAAGATATCATTATTATTAACAAGATCAATAGTTAATACTGCTTTTTTCTCTGTATTTAGGTTTTTAGTTACAGAACCTAAAGCAGGTAATGTTTTAAAGTCTTTATTAACATTATCTGGAAAACTAAATTGCACATCATTTGCTTGTGGTTCACCAGTTCTTTCTTGAACTGAAATGATTTCATAAGTATCCCCTGAATCTAAACCAGTTAAATTGAAGACTACTTTTGCTTTATCTCCTTCTTTAATTACAATAGCTGCAGTTTCAGAAGTTTTTGTTGCTCCTGTTGTTTTTGAAGAAAATACTAAGTAAAGATTTTTAGCAGTTGTATTTGGTTCAACAGTAGTACTTCCTGCTAAGAATACATCCGCTGCATCAAATATTAATGTTATAGTTGCAGTATCTTTAGCAATTGAACTTTCATCTTGAGTAATAGTATCAACAGTAGCGGTTTTTCCTGTTGTTTTAAATGTTTTGCTATTGTTATCAAAACTATCAACAAAAGGAGTTTCTGTATTATTAATTAAAACTTTCTTAATTGTATAAGTATGTTCTTTTTTCAATGCTGTTAAAGTAACAACTGCTTCTGATTTACCACTTTCAGTACTTGGTACAATTTCTGCATCACTTGAAGTAATTTCATTAGTATCATCTTTTAATGTATAAACTACTTTTAGTCTTGAACCAACATATGTTTGAGAATTATCATTAATTCTTACAGTAGCTTCAGCAGTAGTTTCATCTCCTACTGTTGAAATTGATGCAACATCTGTTGTTGTAGCAAATGTTTTATCATTTCTAGTTAATGAATCCTTAAATAAGATTAACACACCTTCAGGGTTATGTTCTGTGTTTTTAACACCAGAATTTAATTGATCTCCTTGGAAAATTACTGATAATAGTTCATAAGAAGCTTGAACAAAGTTGTCAGTTCCTACAGTAAAACTAAATGAAGCTTTTAATGTAGTTGTGTTAATAGTTCCATTTTTCTCTATAATGTCTGTTTGACCTTTTTGTCTATATTTAATAGTAATGTTGTGATATGCACTTAAATAATTTCTATCTGCATCAGCAAATTTAAGATCAAATGATGAAGTTGTAGTTGTTGAAGTTTTGTTTTCAACTGCTTCAATTGTTGCTAATTTTGGTATTACTTTGAATTTTTTATTTTCATCAGTTACTGAAGATTCAAAAATTAATGATTGTTCTTGTGAAGAAGAAGAAGAATCAACTAAAATAACTTCTTTAATTTTGTATCCTGTGTATTTTTCAAGATTTGAAAGTTTAATAGTTACTCTATTTGAATTAACAGTTCCAGCATCTGAAGTTAATACATCATTTTCTGCACTTTCTTTTACATATTTAATTTTAATTTGTTTATTAGTTGAAGTTTCTTTTAAGTCTTTTAGTCTAACTTCGATGTTTCAACTTTCTTCTTCATCTGCTTTAAAGTTTCTAACAACTCTAACTGTTGGAATAGTGTTAAATGCTTTTTGCTCTGCAGTTATAGTAGAAGCAAAGTTAACACTTATACCATCAATAATACCTGAAATAATTCTAACATTTGCTCCGTGTCCAAGGTTTTGTAAATCAAATGAATAAACAACAGTTCCATTTTCTACAGTAGCACTTGATAAAGTACTTTCTTTACTTTCAGAATCTTCTGAAGAACGGTATTTAATTTTTAGTTGTTTACTTGAAGTACTTAAGTAACCATCGACATCATTTGAGAATTTAACTTTAACAGTTGCACTATTATTAGTTATAGTTTCATAACTTAATTCTGTAATTTGTGCTGTTTTTGGTTCAACTGTAAATTGTTTATTAGAATCTTGAACTTCACTTGTAAATGTAAATGCAGTTAAATCACCTGTTAATTCATTTCCAGTTGCACTGTATTCAATTTTTTCAATTTTATAAGTTTTAGATTTAACTAAATTAGTTAAAGTTGCATCAATTCTTGATAAAGTAATTGTTGAATCAACTGTTAATTTAGTACTTTCTGCATCGGTTGCATAATAAGTAATTTTTACTTTCTTATTATCAAATGATCTATTGTCATTTGATCCAGATAATGGATCACGAACAATAGCATTTAATTGATAAGTAGTTTCTGCTGATGGAGCAATAATTACTCTAGAAATTAATGGTGTTGTAACTACTTGTTTATTTGAATCAGTAATTGATTGTGAAAAACTTGTTTTAGGAACACTTTCAATAGAGATTCCTGTTAATACGTATGTTGAACCAGCATCTAAACTATTAAATGTAAACTCTCCTTTTGGAACTCCACTATCATCAGTTAAAGCAACTTGTTGAGTTATTTCAGCTTCTGAACCTTGTTTTCTTAATTTTAATGTTGCAGTTTTACCAATAGTAAATGCATCAGCAGTTCCTAATTTAATAGTTACTGTTGCACTATTTAAAGTAGTAGTTGAATTTACTGTTGTTACTTCAGAAGTTTGTGAAGTTAAAGTAAATTGTTTGATATTTTCTGTAACAGTAGATAATTCATCTAATTTAGTTAAACCATCTTCTGAATTTGCTGCATTACTAATTTGTAACTCTTTAATTGTATATGAACCAGATTTGGTTAATCCTGTTAATTCAAATACTGCTCTACGGTTTGAAATGCTTACTGCACTTGTTTCTAGTTCAGTTGATGGAGTAGAAGTTGCATAGTATTTTAATTTAGCTTTAAAGTTTTCTTTTACTCTAGCATTATCTTCAATAGAAACTACAACTCTTGTAGAAGTTTCACTAATTTGGAAAAATTCATATTTTGAAACTGCTGATTTTGTTACAAATTGTCTATGACTTAATGAAGCAAGAGAATTTGTTGAAGAATCAAAGTTAGATTTATAGTTTTCAACTGTAAATCCTACAACTTCATATCTGATACCTTCTTTTAAGTTGCTTAAAGCAATAGTAAGAGTACCATTATTTATTGTTTCACCATCACCTGTTGTTTCAATAATATCTGATGAATCTTGTCCTTTATATCTTAATTTTAGTTTTTTACCATTAACAAATGAATCTTTAGTTGTATCAAAAGTTAATTTTACTGAAGCAGAATTTCTTTCAATTGAAGTAACTTCAACTTTATTAACTGTAGCACTTGTTGCAGTAACAGTAAATACTTTTGTTGTATCTAATGTACTTGCTTGTTCTGCTCCAAAATCAATTTGTTGAGTATAATCTGAAGAACCTCCTGATTTTTCATAAATACCTACTACTTCTAATGTTTCTGTTTTTGGTAAATCTGCTAAATCAAATACATATAATCCTGAATCTGAAGTTGATGTATCTTCATATTTAGTTGCTGAATCATTATCTTTTTCTGATTGTTTTTTAACAACGATTTTTAACTCTTTATTAATAATTTCTCTTTTTGCATCGTTAAATCTTACTACAATTCTTGCTTTTGCTTCTTCAGAAGTATTTACAGAAATAGAGTTTACTGTTGCTTTAGTTGAAAATTGTTTTTTATCTTCACTAACATTATCTAAAATAACATCAATGTTTTTATTATCTTTTTCACCATTAAATCCAATAATGTAGTAAACAGAACCTTCTTTTAGACTTGAGAAAGTAAATTTGTATTTTTTATTAGAAGCATCAGAAGCATCTAAAACACCGGTTGCTTCTTGAATTGCTTCATTAGATCCTCTTAATTTATATCTCATTTTTAGAGTGTAAGAGTTATCTGCAAAGAAACTATCGTGTGTAGTATCAAATGAAACATTTACAACTGCAGAGTTTTTAGTTCTAGAACTTGCATCTTCTTCAATTGTAGCAACTTTTGCACTTTGAGCAGAAGTAGTGAATTTTTTATTATCATCTGTTAATGATGTTTTTAAAGGAATATCAGTTTCAGTACCATTATTTACTAATTTAACATGAGTAATTTTGTATTCTTTGATTTTTTCTAAATTAGTTAAATCAAATACTGCTTTACCATTAATAATGTCAACTGCATCTGTAGTTGTTTCAGTAGAGTTTGCATCTGTTTTAGCATAAACTAATTTTACTTGTTTATTTTCATATTCTTGACTTGCGTCAGCAATTGAAACAATAACTCTAGCTTTTGTTTCAACTGGAGTTCTAAATTCAAATCCACTTACCCCGTTAGTTGTTCTAAAGATTTTGTTTTCTTCTGCAACTGTTTTAGCATCAAAAACAATTCTAGTTAAAGGTTTGTCATCTGCATCTGCAGCATCTTTTTTTAGTGTTAGTGAACTAACAATATATTTAATTCCTATGTCTAAACCAGTTAAATCATAAGTTAAACTGCTTCCATCTGCACTTACAGTTGTTTCAATTGTAGAATCTTGGGTTGAAACACTAGCATTCACTTTTCTGTATTTCATTATAATAGTTCTACCTGCTAAGAATTTAGATCTATCATCAAAAGTAAATACTAATTGTGAAGTTGATTCTGTTTGTGGTGTGTTAGTAATATTATTAATATTAGCTGAAACAGCTGTTGTATAGAATAGTTTTTTATCTTCTGTTATATCACTAGAAACAGCTAAAATATCATTTGGTTTAGTTGTATCTGAAGTTGTATAACCTTCAACTTCTACTGAAGTAATTTCAAAAGTTTTGTTTGGTGTTAAATTCTCTAAATCAACAACAATGTAGTTACTTTTTACTTGTGCTGTAACTGTTTTTTCTGCTGTATCTTCACCTGCTTGTGGTTGAGCATTAGCATCTGTTCTTAATTTATATTTAACAGTAGCTGTTTTTCCTTCAAAGGATTGAGTTTTATCTGTATATGAGTTATTTAAAGTAAATGTTAAACTTGCGGAAGTATCTGAGTTTGTATAGTTAATATCTTTAATTACTGGTTTTGTAATAAATCTTCTTTTAGAACCATCTAAATTAATTGAAAAATCAATTTTTAAGTTATTTTCTACAGCACTCTTGGTTGAATCTTCATCAAGAGTTAATCCAGTAATAGAATAACTTGTTCCTCCAATTAATCCAGTTAAGTCAAATTCTACTTTTAATTTGTTATCTTGTTTAGAAATTACTTTTCCTTCCACTGTTTGATTATCAGTAGCAGGTGAAGGGAAAGTAACAACATCATTAGAACCTAAAGCAGAAAATTGTAATTTTGCTTTTCTGTTTTCAATAAAATCATTGTTTGGTTCAAATTCTAGTACAACTTTTGCTGTACTTTCTTTTATGTCAGTTACATTAACATCGTTAATTAAAATATTTGAAACAGTTGGTATAAAGCTTTTGGTTGCCTGATCAAAGTTTTCAGTAAAATCAAATGCAGTGTGTTTTTCTTGATCTGCAGTTCTACCTGGTTCACTTATTCCAATTTCTGTAATAGTGTATTCTAGTAATCCTTGTAAATCTTGTAAATTGAATCTAATAAAGTTACCAATAACATTTCCTTTAACGGTTTTAACTTTAGTAGCATCATCTTTTTCTGTTTTTAGAGCATATTTTAAATATGCACTTTGTCCGTTTTTAGTATATGAATCATCTTTTAGAGTTACTGTAATAAATGCTGTTTTTTCTACTTGTGTATCAGTCGAGATTTTAGCAACAACTGGATTTGTAGATAAAATTCATTTATCTGCTTCTTCACGTGGAAGAATAGCATTTACTGCATGTTCTAAATCATCGCTATTAACTGATGAAAGTCTAAGAATTTCATATGAAGAACCTGGTTGTAAGTTAGTTAAATCTAAATCTACTTTATAGAATGTTTCTTGTTTATTATCAATTGTTTTTTCAACTTTTGTTAGAGCTAAATTAGAAAGGGTTTGAATGTTTGTATAACCTGTTTTTTGTCCGTTTTCATCTTTGCTAATTTGTGCATAAGTAACATTAATTTGTTTATTTTCAACATCTTCATCATCTCCTGAAAATAATAATTCACCTTTAGCAGTGTTTTTGGTGCTTTCAGTTTGAGTTAGTGATTTTACAATTGTAGTTGGTATTGAAGTTTTAAAAGTACGGTCTAAGTCGGCTTTTGCTTCTACTTCTCTATTATCGATTTTAACACTTGTAACTTCATAAGTAGTGTTTCTTTTTAAACCTTCTACTTTAGTTTTAAATACAACACTGTGTTTGTCGTTACCTGCTAAATCTTTACCTTCTACTAATTCTACTTTTCCTGTTAATGTTTGTGGTTGTGCACTTGTGTTATTTTGTTCTTTTACTTGAATTGTAACTTCTTTACCAACAAGAATTTTTTCTTCATCAGAGAAGAATAATTCCAGAGAAACTTCTCTTTTATTAAGATTATAGTTTAGTTTTTCTAATTCAGGTTTTGTAACAATGAAACCTGCACTTGTGCTCATTTCAAAAGTTAAGTTATCATTTGCTAAATCAACAACTTGTAGATTATAGATTTTTCCAGGTTTTAATGAAGTAACATCTAATGAAAATTCTTGTGTTTCTGCATTATATGTTGCTACTTCTGTATCAGCAATTCTATTAGTTTTAGATTCAATAATGTTAACGTTTAATTGTGGATTACTTGATAAAGTTTTTTTATATCTTTCAGGTAATGATTCAAGATCTAACTTGAATTTAACTGTAGCACTATTTAAACCAATATTAGTTGCTTCAAATTCTTTAATATTAACTGTTTCAGCTTTTTTTGTTTTGTCATTAAATAAATGTGGAACAAAAGCAGCTGTAGTACCTATGGATGCTCCAAGTAAAGCCCCTAAGGCAATTCCTTTTTTATTTTTTACTTTTTTACTCATAATTACTTCCTTTTATATTATCTTTCTTTAACATAAGGCATTAAACTTGAAATATGCACATATTTAGGTTGTTTTCCTTTTTCAAATACAACTCTAATTGCTGTTACTTCTTTTTTAATGTCTATTGTATTATGAACGTGTTGAACACCGTGGTGTCATTGGTTTTTCTTAACAATTGTATTCATATTTGCTCTTTGTCAATTGTTATTATTTGCTGTTTTATATTCTATATGATAGAATGTTTGATCTTTATAGTAAGAACCATCTCTAATAAAGATTAATTCTAAGTTATAAACATAAATTGGTTGATTGTTTTTCTTAGTGATTTCAAAATGAATATCTTGTTTTGGATTTGCATTTGTGTATCAATAGTTTTTACCAAGATACCCTCAAGATCCAACTGGAATAAATACATATTCTTTTTTTCAACTTGAACTAGGTTGTGGTGCACTAATATTTCAAGTAGCTGATCTATGTCTATTATTATAATCTTTATCTTCAGCAACAATTTTATTAAATCCGTTAAATGTTAATGAAACAGTATCAGATGCATTATTTTTAGTTACTCTAAATTGTAGTGTTGCACTTCCTTCAAAATCTTTTAATGATTGTGCCTTATTTACAACAGTAAATTGCACGTCATCTTTTTGATCGTGATATTGCAATACTTGTGGATTTAATTGAATTTCACTTGGAATTAAGTTTTTGTTAAATAACTTATCAATTTCTGCTTGATATTTTTGCTTATTAGCAATAACTCTTGCAACAATTTGTTTATCGGTTTCAAAACTTCAACTTAATTCTGTTGCAAAAGGTTTAGAGTGATTATCTTTTGAAATAGTTCCACTAATAGTTGTAGTTCTAATTCCTGTTTCTTGATTCTCACTTACTGCACTAAATGAACTTAGATTATATTGATATTGACTATCAGGAATATTAACAGCAAAATCTTCAATTACATATTCATTAAGTTTTTTGTTTTTAGATTCAGGTTTAATTACTAAAGCTAAATTTTGAACTTTTTCTGTTAATAATTCATCATAATATTGCTCTTCAGTTTTGAAGTTAGTGAAATTATCAATAATGTAAGTTTTACTTTTTTCTTCTTTTGTTATTTTAACCACAATAGAAATTGATCTTTGATCTTCATTTATACTAAAACTTTCTACTGAATAACTTAAATTATTATTTGTATTATTAATTGAAAAGTTTTCTTTTTGAATTTTACTAAATCTTAAATTAGAGTTATTTATACTTACATCTAAGTGTGGAGCATTTTCAAATTCTTCATCAACTGGCTCACTAACTACTGGTTCTTCTGTAGTTGGTTCACTTGCAGTGTTTCCATTTGGTTCTGATACAACAGGTTGTTCTTCGTTTGATGTTGATACTGCTGGTTCAACAGGTTCTGATGAATTATTTGAAACTGGTTCATTATCTGTTGTTGTATTATCGGAATTATTTGAAGGGTTTTCTGTAACTGTAGCAGGTTCATTTTCTGTTGGTTGTGAAACGGTAGTTGTGTCTGTTTTATCATTTGAATCAGTGCTTGAAGTTGTTGTAGGTTCTTGAATTGAATCATCAGTATTTACAACTTTAGAAGAATCATTTGAAGAAGGTTCGCTTGAAACAGAAGGTTGTTCATTATCATTTAAAGTAGTTGGTTGTTCTACTGTTGGTTCTTCTTGCACTGGAGTTACTGGTTGATTTACAGCAGGTTCTGAATCACTATTAGTTGTAACAGGTGGATTTTCTTGATTTGTTGTTGAGATATTATCATCTGTATTAGTTATATTTTCTTGTTCATATTGATATTGTTTAATATAAGGCATTAAACTTGAAATATGTGTGTAATATGTTGGTTGTTTTCCTTTTTCAAATACAACTCTAATTGCTACAACATCTTTTTTGATATCAATTTTGTTATGAATATGTGGAATAGCATTATGTACTTGATCTCACTTAACATTTGTTGACATATCTGCTTTTTGTCATTGTCCATCTGGTGTAGTTTTATATTCAATATGATAGAAATCATTGTCATTATAATATCCACCATAATGCATAAAGATTAATTCTAAATTATAAACATAAATTGGTTTATTGTTTTTCTTAGTAATTTCAAAAACAATATCTTTTGATTTATCTGAATTAACATATCAATAGTTTCGCCCTATTTTACCACCAAGACCAACTCTTGTAAATACATATTCTTTTTTATAACTTGTACTATCTGATTCTGGTGCATTAATATTTCAAGTAGCAGATCTATGAGTATTATTGTAATCTTTATCTTCAGCAACAATTTTATTAAATCCATTAAATGTTAATGATAATGAAGCAGCAGAATCATTTTTTCTTACTTCAAATTGTAATCTTGCAGTTCCTTCAAAATCATTTAATTCTTCTGCTCTATTAAAGATAAAATACACATCTTCTTTTGAATCATAATATTGAATCTTTTCTGAACTTAAAGATATTTCAGCAGGGATTAGTTTTTTATTTAGAATCTTATCAATTTCTGCTTGATAAACTTGTTTGTTTTTTATTACCCTTGCTAATACTTCTCTATCTGTTTCAAAGTTTCAAGTAACTGTTTTGTTAAAACTTTGAGAATGATTATCTTTAGAAATAGTTCCACTAACAACAGTAGTTCTTATTCCTGTTTCTTGATTTGATTGCACTGTTGAAAGTGAAGTTAATTCATAAGTAAAATTATTATCTTGGTTATTTAGTTCAAAATTATTGATGGTATATTCATTTGCTTTTTTATTTTCATTACCTGCAATAAGATGCACTTGTAATGCTTCTGTTTTAGAATTCAATAATTCAATGTAATATTGCTCTTCAGTTTTGAAGTCAGTAAAATTATCAATGGTGTAAGTTTTACTTTTATCCGCTTTTATTATTTTAACAACAACAGAGATTGATCTTTGATCGTCATTTAGTCTAAAACTTTCTACTGAATAACTTAAATTATTATTTGAGTTGTTAATTGAAAAGTTTTCTTTATGAATTTCACTAAATCTTAAAGTGGAGTTATCAATATTAACTTCTAATTGCGGAGCATTTTCAAATTCTTGATCTCCTGATTCAACTATTGGTTCTTCTTTTTTATTTTCAACAGTGGTGGGTGGATTTTCTTTTGAAGGTGATACTGATTTTTCTGTTTCTACTTCTTTAGGTTTTACATTTGTTTCTGTTTTAGTTTCAATTTCTTCTTTTTTCTTTTTTTGAATAGAACCATTTTCATTAACTTTTGGTTCTTTATCTAAATTTGTTTGGTTATTTGAAGTTGCTTCAGTTGGTTGAATGGAAGTAGGTGTATCGTTTTTTTTGAAAAAATAATATCCAGCAACCGCTGTAGTTCCTGCTGCTACTGCAGTAGTTGCAATTGCAGATAAAATTATTTTCACTTTTTTACTCATTAGAATTCCCTTCTTTTGACTCTATTATATTTATAAATATAATAATTATATCATTTTTAGCAAAAAAACAAATTTTTATAATTTTTATGGGCAAAAATGCACTAAAAAATAGAAAAATTTTCTTATTTTAATGTCTTGATAAAACAGAAAAATACATCCTAAAGCTAGAATGTATTTATTAAAATTATCTTTTGAATTGAATTTCTTTGTATGAATTATCTACTTCTGTTCAGTTCATTGGGTATAAGAAAGTTCCATAACCATTTCTTGAGAAAATAACATTTACAAATCTAAGTGTTTCATTTTCTTCTGGTAATTGAGAAAGTGGAATTGTTGTATTTTTAAGATCAAATTCAATTTCTGCAGTGTCATATTGATTTGTTCCATCTGCACTAGGTCTATAAGTAATATTTCTTAAAAAGTCTAATCCTTGACCATTTTTATCTCCAAATACATATTCATCACCTTTTGAATTAACAAATAAAGCATAAGCAATAAATCCTTTACCATTATTTGTATCTGTATTTAATCCACCAGTAGGTGGGGTTGTATTTGGTAAATCAATAATTGCTTTTAATTTCCCTGTATTTTCATTGTATTCAACTCTATTTAAAGAAATTTTTCCTTTGTCATAAACTCCGGTGTTAGAGTTAAATATTGTAGGTCCAAAATTTAAATCTCAGAAATTAGAACTTCCATCAGCGGTTCCTATGAAACTTGTTCCAGAACCAGTTAATAAAGGACTTTGATAATTTTCTCAAACAGTAGATGATTTAGAAGCAAACAGTGTTTTTTCATTTTGAATTTTAAAGTCATTTAAATCAAAGTTGAATATTTTAGCAATTAAATAATCACGAGATGCTTCATTTCTTGTTCCACCTGCTGTTATTCTAATTTTTATATCAACCATATCAGCATTTTCACCAGTAGTTTCACGATTAATTCATAAAATTTCTTTCTTAAATGCTTTTGTAACGTTAGTTCAATCTCTACCTTCTGCTCTAAATTTTCATTTGTCTAATGGTGGTAAATTATTGTTATTTAAATAGTTTCTATTTGGTAAATCACCATCAGGATAAGGAGTATTAAGTCCTGCAGGTCTTGTAGTTCCATAACTTGCAATTGCTCATCATTGATTTTGTTCTTCGGTTGTTGATCTATCTTGTTCTAATCCAGAATTATAATAGAAATTATTTCTACTTAATCCTGCTCATGCTTGTCCTGTAAAGTTAATAAAGGATTGTTTAGCTCTTAAGATAAAACTTAAAGCATTACCTGTTGTTGTAGGTTGTTCATTTGTGAGTCCATTTGGTGATAAAAATTCTCTTCTATTATCACTAGGAGCATAATTATATGCTCCAGTTGCTGAACCAAAGTTAGTTAAGGTTTGTTTTGGATCGTAAACTTTAAGATTGAATTCAATATCATAACCAGTTGTAACAACACCAGAAAGAGATGTAGTTACATATCTTTCTTGAGTTTCTAAGTCGATAGTACTTGTTGTATTATTAATGATTTTTTCATTAATAAAGGTTCCTGAAATTGAATGAGTTTTCTCTAAGTTATCAAAGTAGCTAAAGTCTATCTCTAACTTATTAACTCTTCCTACTCATTTAAGGATATCTCCTTTAATATCAAAAGTTAAAGTTGTGGTATTAGTTGAGTTATCTCTTGTATAAGAACGATTAATGAATTGTAAATCACTTACAATTTGTTCTGATCCAGATTTACTATTTTTAAGTTGGAAGTTTCATGAGTTAATTAAGTTTGTATTTAAAGCATCGTTAGGATCACTAAAAGTTACACTAACATGTGATAAGAAGGTGTTATTTTTACCTTCTGGGTTATCAGTTGAAGTTATTTGTGCTCCAGTAATAACAGGACGTGCTATTTTGGTTTCAAAGAATTTGGTTTCGTGTGCTGAAATATTAATTGAATTAGAAATACTAAAGGTTATAGCGTTTTCATCTGGTTGTGATTTTAGTCCTAATATTTCATATTTTTTACCTGATTGCACGTCATTAGAATCTAAAGCAAATGTTACAGTAGCAATTTGTCCATTTAAAGTAACGGTTGCAGCTGTTGCATTAGTTTTAGCGGTTGCTGAAGTTGTATCTTCTGCTTCTTTATAATATAGTTTTACTTGTTTATTATTTAAGTATTTATCTTTAGCTGCAAAAGTTAAAGTGACATCAACTCTATTTGTTGTGTTATTAGCATTACTAATAGAAGTAATAGTTGCAGTATTACCTAATGTAGTAAATTGTTTATTTTGTTCTGTTACACTTTCATAATAATTTAAAGTATTATTATCTATTTTTATAGTGTCAATTGTATATGTTGTTTCTTTAGCTAAATTTCTAATTACAAAAGTTGCTACTTGATTACTATCAACTGTTGCATAAATATCTTGATCAATACCTTGAAGTCTTAAAATAGCAAGTTTTCCTATTACTCTTGTTGGTTCATAATCTTTTAAGGTTACAGTTAATGTAGCACTTTCTTCTTGCGTTGTGTTTGCAACTGTTTTAATACCTACATAAGAAGCAAATTCTGTATTTACTCCATTATCTATATTAAATCCTACACTTTGGTGAGCTGAACCGCTTCCAGGCACTGTATTTTCAAAACGAATTACTCTGTATTTTTTACCATTTTTTAAACCACTTAAATTAAATACAGCATTGTTGTTTTCAATAATTACATCAGCAGATAAAAGTGGTTGACCCACAAGGTTATTAGAGTCATCTAATTCTTGATAAACTACTTTCAAGTTTCTTGTATTTACATAACTATCAATAGTTGCAATAGTTGCAGTAATTCTTGCTTCTGTATTTATTATATTAGAATATGCAATATTAGTAATTGTAGCAGTAGTTCCTGAAGTACTAAATTGTTTGTTTTCTACAGTAATATTATTATCTCAACTATATGTATTATCACCTATAGTTAAACTTCTAACATTGTATTGAGTGTCTTTATATAAATTACTTAAATCAAATCTAATAGTTTTATTTGTTTTATCAAAGAAAACATTTTGAACTGTATTATAAGCACTAAAATCAGTAGAATCAGGTGCTCCTTTTGAAAGAACAATTGTTCCTGTAGAATTATCTGCTATATCAGAAACATCACCTTTTAACCTTATTGTAACAACAGCTGTTGTTTGATCTATAGTTCCTTTTGTTATTAAATCAATTACAGGAGTTGTACTAAATGTTTTAATAACATTTTGTTTGTATTGATTTTCAGTTAAAGTAAATGCTGGAAATGGTTGATTACTTATGCTTATACTTACTTCTTCAATACGTACAGCACTAATTTCATATTCAGCACCTGGTTCTAATCCTGTAATATTTAATTCTAATTTTTTTGTATTAGCATCGATTTGTCCTTGAATTGTTGCAGGTGTATCGTTTGTCCCTCTTTTTCTGTAAGATACAGTAATTCTTTTTCTATTTCTTAATAAGTTTTCATCTGCTTTAGCAAAACTTATAGACATTTTTGCACTTGTTGTAGTTTTTTCACCATATTCAATATTTGTAACAGTAGCATAATTACTATTACTATTAAATCTTGAACCATCAGCTAAATTGTATCCAGTTGGTGAGTTAACAGTAGGAACTCCATCAATAAGAATACTTACGATTTGATATCTAGATTCTTTGGAAAGTAATCCTTGAAATTCTATTCAGAAAGTGTTGTAATCTCTGGGTGCTACTTGATTAACTGCCATTTCTTCATATTTACCAGTTGCTATGTTATAAATTCTTAATTTAATAGCACCGGGAATATTTTGTAATCTATTTCCGGGATTTGCAGCATTAATAGCAACTAAATCTTTTAAACTACTTACAGATGCTTTAACAGTTACTCTAGCACCATTTTCTTCCACAACATTACCTTCTGCTGCACTTAAACCGACATTATATCCAATAACCCCATCTGGTGTTAATAGATCTTTCATTTCTGGTGTTAAATTATTAGCAAAACTAATTGTTATATTTTCATTTGTATCTACTGTCTGTAAACTTTCAATTCTATATTTTGCCCCTTGTATAAGTCCTTTAAATGCTACTGATCTTGGTTCAGTTCCATCGCTTGTAGCAGTTTGAATATTAGAACTATAACTTGAAGTATTATTAATTTGATTTCCGTTAGCATCAATTCTTCCTTGAAGGATGAATTTGATTGTAGAACCACGAACAATAATGTCTTGACCATCTTGTTTTGCTACTGTAATAGCATCACCGTGAACGTGTACTCCGTTGTCTGGTTGTACTTTGTAGTATTTTAGTTTTAGTGCTTTACCATTCATAAAGGAGTCAACGTCAGAGTCAAAACTTAGTGTTACTTGTGCTTTTGATTTGTTAGCATCTAATCATTTATAACTAATACCTGTAACAGTTGCAGTTGTTGGTTGTGTTCTAAAGGTTTTAGCACTTTCTTGAACTGTGGTTTCGTATTCAAGAATTTGAGCAGTTGAAGAACCAATACTTAATCCTAAAATGGTGTATGTATCATTTTTAGGTAATCCAGTTACATTGAATGTAACTTGGTGTTGATCGTTAAAGTTAGCAGTTGACTCTACTGTAGTGATGGCATTTGTGGAGTTGTTTACAATGTGCACAAATGCTTTTTTGTTTACAAGAGAAGTGTCTTGAGTTTGTAAAGTCATTGTGAATGATGCTGAATTTTCAGTAGTTGTAATAGCACTAATTGCATTAATTGTTGATAAAGTACTAAAGATTTTATCACTTAGATCTTCTAAACTAATAGTTGTATTAGTATCATTATTTTCACTAATGATTACTTCAGTTAGAGTATAACCTATTCCTGAAGATAAGGTTTTACTATTTATTAATGTTTGAGCATTAACATTAATGATTAATGAACCTTCATCATTAATTGTTGCTGCAGTAGTTTCAAACTCTTCACTTCCTTTTGTGAATTTAAGTTTTGCTTGTTTATTAACTAAATATCAATCTTTGTTAATATCAAAGTTAAGTGATAATAATACTGAATCTTTAGATGCTTCAATAGTTTGTAAACTAGTTGCTCTTGCTTGTTTAGCAGTAGTTTTAAATCTTCTAGAAGCATTGTTTGAATCATTTATTGTACTATTAAATTCAATAGTAGTTCCATCTACTATTACTTCATCAATAACAAATTGATTATTTTTATCTAAGTTAGTTAAGTTAAAGGAAACAGAGTTATTAGTAATGGTTGCATCAGAAGTGTAAAGGGTTTGTGAACCATTAGTTGCACTACTAATAGAAACATTTGCTATTTTACCATTTAGTGAATGTAATCCATCACCAAAAGTTAAAGTTAATCCTATTTGTGTATCACTGTCATTTGTTGTAGGAACAGTAGAAGTAATAGCACTTACAACTGGTAAGGTTGAAAAGTCTTTATTAACATTAGTTTTAAAGTCAACGCTTACACCATCGATGTTAATAGAAACCGCACTAAATCCTGCTCCTTCTTCTAAGTTGTCTAAGTTAAAGGTTAAGGAGTTAGTTGCAGAGTTAACTATAGTTGCACTTGATGTTTGGTTAGTGCTTCCATCTTTTTTATTAATGTAAGTTAAAGTTGCACTTTTGTCTGCAAGGAAAGTATCCACAACTCTATCAAATTGGAATGTAACACTTGTTGAAGATTTAGTTTTACTATTTGCATCTTCAATAATACTAATTACAGTTGCACTTGTTGCACTTGTAGTAAAGTCTCTAATTCTATCAGTTTGATTTTCAGTTGTAAATGATTTATCTAATTCAATAATTCTGTAATCATTTGCAGATTCTTCTAATGAAACATCTTGTAAGATGTATTTAGTGTTTTTATCTAAAGACTCTAATGTAAATGTTGCACTGTTATTTGTAACAGTTGCAGTAGCGGTTTTTAATGTTCCGTTTGCTGCTGAAGCAAATTTAATTAATGCTTGTTTATTATTAAAGGTTTTATTAGTGTCAGCATTTTTAAATGTAACAGTAATAGTTGCATCTTGTTGATGCACTGTTGTTGCTACAACATTTTGCACTACTCCTAATGTGTAGAAAGTAGTAGAATCGTTAGTAATATTAGCAATATTATCAATTGTAATTCTGCTTGCGTTGTATTGTGAACCTTCTTCTAAATTAGTTAATTCAAAATCAGCGTGAATGGTTCCAAGAGTGTTTTTAACAGTTGCAGTAGCAGTTTGTTCACTTCCGTCTTGCACGGTGTAATGTAAAGTTACTTGTCTTTCATTTAAGTAAGCATCAATGTTATCAAATACATAAGAAACAGTTGCAGAATTTTTAGTTACATCTTCAACAGTAATTCTGGAAACAGCAACATTAGTTGCAGTTGTATTAAAGGTTTTAGCAATTCCTGTTTTGATTGTAATGTCTTCAAAGTTAGAGTTTAAAACATTAACTTTAACTCCTACAACTTCATATTCTGTAAATTTATCTAAATCGCTTAAAGCAATAGAAATTTGGTTATTTTCAATTGTTTGACCTGTAGTTAAAGTGGTTGAATTAATTTGACTAACAGCGTTAGTTGTTTTATTTAAAATGGAAAGAATTACATTTTTACCATTGTAGTTATTTTGTGAATCAGCAAAGTGTACTACTACTGTAGCAGTTCTTTCTGCTACGTCATTGAAGTTAAATGAATTAACAAGTGGTCTTGTATAAACAAATCTTTTATCTACTTGCACAGAAGATGCAAAAGCAATGCTAATTGCTTCGCTAGAACCATCTGCTAATGCAAAGTTAGTAATGTTGTATTTAGTTCCTGCTTCTAATGTTTCTGCGTGGATTCTTAAAATTCCACTTTGTACTGTTCCTCTTGCAACTACTGTTTCAGTAGAATTATCTTTGGTTAATGTAACATCTACTTGTTTAGTATCCATGAATTTGTCGATAACATTATCGAATGCTAATTCAAAAGTTACATCATTATCACCATTAGTAATTTGATTTAAGGAAATTACTTTTGATGTTGTGGAAGGTGTTGTAAATTTATTAGTTTCTTGATCAAATGAAGTTATTCTTGGTACTTCAATTCCGTTAATTGAAATTTTATCTAATGTGTAACTTGTAACTTTTTCTAAGTTATTTAAAGTTACAGTTACCTTTTTAGAGTTGAATTGATCTAGTGTTAAATCTTGTTCTACAAAGGCAGAAACTCCATCTGCATTAGTGTATGCTACTTTAATTTTACCTTGAGCTTTTAAGTATGCAGGATCTGCATTAACAAAGCTTAAGTCAAAAGTTGCAGAATTTTCAGTTAAATTAGTTCTGGTAATTAAAGAAACTGCTGGTTTAGTATAGAAAGTTTTATTAGAATCTAAAGTAGTAGGGATAACAAAACGGTAGTCTGCTTCTTGTAATGCTTCATTTCCTGCTGCTGGTTCAATGTGTGGTAATAATTTAGTTACTATGTATTTTTTACCTTCAGCTAAATTAGTTGCATGAGCATTAGCAACTCCTAATTCATCAATAGTTGTTGTTACTTTTTGCTCTGTAGCGTTTGCATCATCTGCTTCTTTAAAGTAAACATCTACTTTTTTATTAATTAAAATAATGTCAGAGTTTAAATCAAAGGAAAGTAGGATATCTGCACTGGTTTCACTTTCGTTTTCAAAACGGATGTTTTGCACATCAAATTGTTTTGCAGTTGTAGTAAAACTATTGTCTGCTCTAGAACTTACTTCACTTCCATAGAAAGTTGGTAATTCAATATCAAATTGAATTCCTGTAATTTGGTATTCTACACCTTTTAATAAACCAGTTATATTAAAGGTTACACCATCTTCATTGATTTCAACTAATTCAGTTGATTTAGGTGAAGATTGTAAAGTTTCTTGTCCTTCTTTAGAATTATTTACTTGGTAAATTAATTTTGCTTTTCTATGTGAAGGTGATTTAGAACCATCTTCTGCTTCGGTTGTAGTAATAGTTTTAATAGCATCAGCAAAAGTTACTTTAATAGTTGCACTAGTATCAGTAATGTTTGATGATTCAATTTTTCTAATTCTTGAGTTTGTAGTAAATTCTTTTTGGCTTTCATTATCTGCTTTTAAAACAGTTTCAATATCTGTTGTATCTTTTAATCTTACAGATAGTAATTTATAAGTTGTACCTGCATCTAATGGTTCTGCTGCTGGTGTAGGTGTTGCCAAAGCATCATCTGTATTTTTATTAATAGCAGTTGAGTTTCCTCCAAGTTCAAAAGTTGCTTTTAAAGCATTAGCAACAGCTTCAACGGTGTATTCTTGCTCACTTGCAGGATTAATTTTTTTGTAAGTTAAAACAAGGGTTTTTCCACTTAAAAAGTTGTTTTCTGGATCATAAACTAAATTAACAGTAGCAGAGTTGTGTCCTGCTTTTGCAAATCCTTGAATGTGTAAATCTGCTTGTCCAACAACTGTTGTAAATGATCTTAAGTTTTCATCTTGATCAATAGCATTATTAAAAGGTAAATTGAATGAATCTTCTGGGTTGTTTTTTGGTGTAATTTTTACTTTAGCAATTTTATATGTTATTCCTTGTAGTAAATCGGTAGCAGTAAAAGTAGCGGTATAAACATCTGCTGTACCTTCTTTTTTAGTTAAAACTTGTTTTTGAATTGCTTTATCATTAAATGGTTCTAATGAAACTTCAATAGATGCACCATCTAAATTTCCTTTATTTTCTTGGGAAATAATGTCAATTGTGAATGTTTTTTGTTTTGGTTCTCTTGGTCCAAAAGTAATAGCACTTACTGCTTCTTGAGTACTAAAGAATAATGCTTTAGAGTCTGGTGATCTTAAAGTATCTTTAAATTCAACTGAAGAGTCTGCTGCTTCAATAGAAACAATTTCGTATTCTGTTCCTTCTTGTAAAGTTGATGATGCATTTTTGGCATTAAAGTCAAAAATAGATGAGTTACCAATAACGGTAGAAGTGATTTCTTTTATTTCACTTGTACCTTTGATTTTGTATTTTAATTTTGTGCTTTTACCAACTAATGAAATTTCTGGTTCGTCATTTGATTTTAGAAAACCTACTGAAATTTGTCCAGTATTTGTTCCCATTTTAATTGTTTGCACGTTATTTACTTCTAGTTTAACTGGTTTAGTTTCAAATGTTGATTTTGCTTCAACGTCATAAGGAACGGCAATTTCTCTTTGTGAAACAATCCCGTTGTATTCGTTTTCATCAACGATTGCTACGTATTCAATTACATATTTTCTTGCTGGTTGTAATCCCTTGATAACAAATTGTGCTTTTCCGTCTTTAATTTCAACAGCTTGGTCAAAAGAAATTCTTGTTTCGTCATTTTTAATATCGCTTGGATTGTCAGAAGCATTTCCTTGTGACACTGTTGTGTAGTGGTATTTTAAAATTGCTTTCTTACCATCTAGAGATTTAATTTCATCAGCAAATTTAACAGTAACTTGTTGTTCTCTGGAGTTTAAACTACTTGTTTCAAATTGAGAAACGTTAGCTTTAGTTACAACTGTTTTTTTGTTTTCGTTTAAAACATTAAATTTCTTTTTCTCTTTTGTAATGCTTTTTGAATCAGTTTCAAAAGAAATTTCATATTGTCTACCAGCTAACAGTTTGTTTTCAAATCCAGTTGAATCAAAACTTCATTTTCTTAAACTCTCAACATATCTTGCATCCCCAGATTGCACAACATTTTTGTTTGCATCTAAAATGGAAACTTTAATAGGTGTTCCATTCAGTCTATAAGTTTGTTCATCACTAAAAGCAAAATCAAAAGCAACACTAGTATCTGTTGTTTTTGAAAAGTTTTGTTCTATATCAATAACATCATATTGGATTTCTTTTCAATTTTTAAAAATGAAAAAAGGAGCCAATATACCAGAACCTATAACCGCTCCACCAAAAGCTAAGGCAATTATAGCCGCTAATTTTTTAGTAAATTTTTTATTTTTTTTATCTTCCATAACTTGTCCTTTTTAGATTTATTTCAATTTTTTTACTAATTTTTTCTTACCAAAAATTTATGGTAAGATTTCTATTAAATTATTATAAAAATAATAATCTAATATTTATTACATTAATAAATAACAAAATTTTACCACATTTTGCCAAAAAAATCATAAAATAAGCAAAAGAGCACACTAAAAGTGTTTTTTTGCTAAAAAACTGATTTTATTTTAATTTTAAAAGTTTAATGTGCTAAAATTTTTGCACTATGAATGTTCAAAAATATACAGATTATTTAGTTAAATGATTGCAAGATGAAGTTGCAAAAGCAAACATGAAAGGTGTTGTTGTTGGTATCTCAGGTGGGATTGATTCTGCTCTTGTAGCAACACTTGCTAAAAGAGCTTTTCCAGATAATAGTTTAGGAATCATAATGCCTATCAATAGCATGCAAAATGATCAAGAAGACATTGCTGCTCTTGTGAAAAAATTTTCTTTAAAAACTGAAACTATTTCTTTAAAAGAAACTTACCAAACATTAGTAGAAGCACTACCTTTAAATGATAAATTAGCTCTTGCTAATATTAAACCAAGATTAAGAATGACTACTCTTTATGCCTTTGCACAAGAACATAAATATCTTGTTTTAGGAACTGATAATTTCTCTGAAATGTATCTTGGTTACTTTACTAAATATGGTGATGGTGGAGTTGATTTATTGCCTATTGTACAACTAACTAAAAGTGAAGTAAGAGCAATGGCAAGATATTTAGAAATTCCAGAAAGTATTATTAATAAGACTCCAACAGCAGGTTTATGAGAAAACCAAAGCGATGAAGCAGAATTAGGTTTTACTTACAATGATTTAGAAACTTACTTTAAAGACAAAAGTAAACTTGATTCAAAAACTATAACCTTAATAGAAAAACAACATAAAATCAGCGAGCACAAAAGAGTTGCTTTACCAAGACCAAAACATTATAGCGAAATCAATTAAAGTAGGAAAAACAAGGCATTTTTCCTAAATTAGTTTTTTTCTTTAATATTTTTAAGCAAAAATGAAATATTTAAGCGGGAGAGTATGACAAAGATAGAAAACGAAAGCGAAAAAGATAAAAAAATTATAGAAACAATTATTTTTGCAATAGTTGAAGAAATCAAAGTTTCTAATATTTCTTTTTCTAAAAATTTTGAAGATGGAAGAACAAACTCAACAATTAATAAAAAAGAAATTTTAAAATTTATTTTAGAAAATCAAAAAATCAAATCATTACTTAAGAAAATGGAATTGAAACTAACAGATAGCAAACCAAGAGAATGATATGATTTAGCCATTGAAGGTGAAACTTCTGAATATTTTGTTCCTATAAACTTAAAAATAACCTCCCTAGACAATAATTCTGGTGATAATTTGAATTCAAAAGGCGGCATTTATTTTGCCTTAACTGGAAATAAACCAGATTTTTCAAATCAAATAAATTGAAATGATTATTTTCAAAAACTTCACGACAATATTAAAGAAAACTACAAGGATTATTATTTTTTAATCATTGATAAAAAATAATTTAAAAGAATCATTCTATACTTCTTTAAAACAAATAGAAACCTTAGTTTCCAACGGAAATAATTTACCATTTCAGTGTATTTGAAGTAAAAATAAAAATTTAAAATATAGAACTTATAATGAAGCTAAACAATTTATTTTGCATTACCTAAGAGAAAGTATAGAAAAAAGAGCAAATATATTAAATGATTTTAACAAATACTTTACAAAAAAAGATGATGAAAATGAATAATATAACACAATTAAATAAAAAGAATTTAGGTCAAGTTTTTACTCCGGAATTTATTGTTAAAAAAATGATTAAATTAATATCTATACAAAATCCAAAACGTATTTTAGAACCTTCATCCGGAACAGGTAATTTTTATTATAAATTAAAGGAAAAACAGCAATTCGGAAATTATTGCAATTGAAAAAGATAGCACTATAAGCCATAAAGAAGCCATCATTGATTCATATTTTAACTCTAACTTTAAAAGTGATGTTATAATAGGAAATCCCCCTTATGTAGACTTTAAAAACATTCAAGAAAATTTGCATTCAAACTTTCTAAATCATAAACCTAATTTATTTTATTTTTTTCTTGAAAAAGCTTTATTTGATTTAGAAGAAAACGGAGAATTAATTTGAATTATATCAAGCAAAATATTTTCCAATAGTAGTGCTAAAAAATTAATAAAACATATATATGATAATTTTTCCATAACATACTGAGAACCGATTTCTGAAAACGTATGAGAAAACGCATCAGTGCCTACTTCTATAGTAAAAATAGTTAAAACTAAAAATCATCCTAAAAAGTTAGAATATTTTTATAATAATGGAAAAATTATATTTGGTAAACCTTTAGAATTAAATCATAAAATAGTAGTAAAAGTAGGTGGTGCTTCTGGTTTTAATAGCAAAATCAAAGAAGGACTTTCAGAATTTATAAATTCACAAACCGAAAGAAAATTAAAAACAACAAAAATATCTTACGAACCTGAAAAGTGGATAAGACCGACTCCTAAAAGTCCACATAATTTTTCTTTTCAAATTTTTGTTAATTGTTTAACAAGAAAAGAAAAACCTTTTTATATTTTAGAAAATACGCAAGAGAACAAATTTATACATTATGATGCATCAGTTCTTTCGATTTACACTTTTTTGTTCTCTTGATGAAACTATGGAGATTCTTGAAAAACTTAATAATTTTGATTGAGAAAAGGCAGGAATAAAAAAAGATGGCAGATTTCATTTTTCTCAATCTTTATTAAGTTCTATTGTTGTTAAATAAAAAAGAAATCATAATAAAAACAAATATAAGAAATTAAATTGCTTATTTTGATATTATTTGTTAAAACTAGAAAAAACAATAATAGTTATTCAATAATTATTTAATAGAAATCATTAGAGTTTAATAACTTTATATTTTTTCTTTTAATAATTGATACTAATTTAAAAAAATTTAAAATTATTTGCTGTTATTTAAATAAAATTAGCGGAATTATTAAATATATTAAAAATT
This sequence comes from Mycoplasma sp. Z386, assembly GCF_054343375.1. Lineage (NCBI taxonomy): Bacteria > Bacillati > Mycoplasmatota > Mollicutes > Mycoplasmatales > Mycoplasmataceae > Mycoplasma > Mycoplasma sp. Z386. The sequence continues at coordinate 4,294 of NZ_JBTGVC010000014.1, read as the reverse complement.
TAAATTAGTTAAAAAGAAAAAATAAAAACTGCTTTTAAAAGCAGTCCTTAAATGAAATATAAAGTGCACCAGTGTTTTTATAACCTATTTGTATTTTATATTAATTTAATAAAATGCTTAGCATTTTATTTAGAAAGCCCCTTTTTGTAATAAGGGGTTGGGGTAAAAAATTCCCAATAACGTAGTTGTTGGGTTTTTTCCTAAACAAATAAATCAGGTAGCTTTTTTGCTTCTTTTTTGCAAAAAAGAAGAATAAATTATTAAATTTTTTTCATTTCTTTTATATATTCTTCATATGCACATTTTCCATCTAAAATTTGTCTATCCATATAATTAATCCGTCTCTCTAGATTAAAAATTTCTTCTTTAGTAACATTATTAAAATCTGTTCCTTTTTTATAAATTCTTCTAATTATCCCGTTAAAATGTTCATTTGTTCCTTTTTGAAAGGAAGCATAATTATCAGTTTTATATATTGCAATATTTAATTTTTTTGCAAGTAATCCAACAGCTGAAAATTCAATACCATTGTCAAAAGTTATAGTTTTAACATGAAGACCTAGGGTTTGAATTCTTTCAAACAAAACTGTGTTTATATAAAAAGGGTTTTTGTTAGAAACTTTAACAATAATTCCAAATCTAGTTTTTCTTTCTACAAATGTTAGCAAATTGTAATGACCGGTTTTCTTCTTGCCAATCACTAAATCTGCTTCTCAATGACCGAATTCTTCCCTTAAATTTATGGATTTTGGTCTAGATCACATAGGAAAAACATATTTTGCATCAATTAATCTTTTTCTTACATCTATTTTTCTTTTTCCTCCTTTTACATAAAATTTTCTTAATCTATGTTTAGGAGTTAAAATTCATTTTCCTGTGTTTATTCAATTAAAAACCGTTCTTAAAGAAGGTATTTTTATGTCTTTTATGTTATTCTTTATTAAGTTATATGTCATAATAATTCCACATGTTTCTTTTTCATAATGACTTTTAAAAAGAATATTAAATTCCTTATATTCATTCATTTCATAAAAAAAGAATAATCTTTTATGTAAAACTCTATTTCTTGTTTTAATTTCTGCTTCTTTATGATCGTAAAAACCAAAACTATTAGAATTTCTTTTTATTTCTCTTGAAATAGTTGAGTGACTAACATTTAAAATTTTTGAAATTTTTCTTATTGAAAATTGTTCATAAAATAATTTTTCTATTAAAAATCTTTTTTCGCTATTTAAATGAGCATAATGTTTGGTTGTAGTATAATTCATATTGGTCCTTAAATTAAAAAGTAGTGGTTATAAAACTTTTTTGGCCACTTTTTTTATACAAAAAAAATCAAGTGTCCCATACTTTAAATTTTACTTTAAAGTGGTGCACTTGATCTTACAATTAAGCACTGCTTTTAAAAGCAGTTTTTTGTTTAAAGGAATTCATACCTCTAAACTTCTCACACCTGGTGAGTTAGGCCATATACAAATATATTCTACCATATTTTTCTAGAAATTTAGAATTTTTTCTAATTGTTCTATAAAAAAATAATTTAAACTATATTTTCTGTTTTTTAAAAAAATATCAAATCTATAAGGGAAATAATTAAAATTATTAACTTTTTTTAAATAATTTATTTTATTATAAAACACAATTTTATTGATTTCTTTTATATTTAAAAAACATTCTTTTTCTATATATTTCAAATAAAAATATTGTAAATTTCCTTGATGAGCAATGTGGTTTCTTAATTTTCTTGTAAAATATAAAAAATTACTAATTTCATCAAAACCTAATTTACTTGGAAAAATAGAATCAAATAGTTTATTATCTTTACTAATTCCAAACAAAAAAAATAATAAATTATTTAATAATCCAAATTCAAACTTTTCTATATCCTTTCAAATAAAATTAAATTTTAAAAATTTTTTTTCAATGCTGGAAATTAAAAAATTATATTCTTCTATTCTTTTTTTTCTTTGATTTAAAAATTTTGTAATTTTTCTTTGTTCATTATCATCGTTCAAATTAAAATCCTTGAACAATAAGGATAAATTTTTTATTTCTTTTAATAAAGTTTTTTTATTTTTGTTAACAGAATAAAAAAACTTTTCGTTATTATATTTAAATATTATTTTCTTACTATGAAATTTGTTATTTTCAAATCTGTATTCAAATTCTGTTTTTGGAGCATTTTCTTTTAAAAAATCAAATCAATTACTATTATAATTATTATTTGAATTTAAATGTATATTTTTAGCAATATAATAAGCAATTTGTGTCTTCATTTTAGCTTCTATTTCTAAAATTTTATAAAATAGTTTAATTGCTAGATTTTTATGATTTTCATTTATTTTTTTCAATAATTTGAATGAATAATCATTATAATATAAGTGTTTTAATCTATTTTCATCAATAAATAAATCCTTTAAAGTAAAAATATTTTCTTTTTTATAATTATTTCATTTTTCCTTAATTTTGGTTAAATCAAAATTTTCAATTTTCCTTGCAAATGCTATTTTATAAGGAGTAATAAATTGAATATAATTATTACTCTTTAAATAATCTGTTGCTTCATTTTCATCTTCTATTTTCATTTTCTTATCATTTTTTAATTTTGCAACTTGTTCTTCAAAAGTTAAAAATTTTTTTATGTTGTTTTTCATACTATTCAATTATATATTTTTTAATTTTTATGATTAAAAAATTGTATAAATTATTAATCAAAATAGAATGCTGAAACAAGTTTTTGTCAAAAAAAGTAATGCTAAAATAAAATAAAGTAATTAATTGATTAAAAATGGTTGTTGCTTTTGCTGATGCAAAAGGTCAAAAATTAATTTTTGGTATTAATGATAATGAGCAATTTAAATTAATCCACTTTGATATATGTAAAATTCTTCGAATTTAACGACTTTTTGCCAAATCCTTGCTTTTTTTGTAGAATTAAAGTTAGGAAAAAAAGAAAGAGAATTTAGAGAATAAAGTGCGACAATTTATTTTGCATTACCTAAAAGAAAGTATAGAAAAAAGAGCAAATATATTAAATGATTTTAACAAATACTTTACAAAAAAAGGTGATGAAAATGAATAATATAACACAATTAAATAAAAAGAATTTAGGTCAAGTTTTTACTCCAGAATTTATTGTTAAAAAAATGATTAAATTAATATCTATACAAAATCCAAAACGTATTTTAGAACCTTCATCTGGAACAGGTAATTTTTATTATAAATTAAAGGAAAAATACAGCGATTCGGAAATTATTGCAATTGAAAAAGATAGTACTATAAGCCATAAAGAAGGCATCATCGATTCATATTTTAACACTAACTTTAAAAGCGATGTTATAATAGGGAATCCCTCTTATGTAGACTTTAAAAACATTCAAGAAAATTTGCATTCAAACTTTCTAAATCATAAACCTAAATTATTTTATTTTTTTCTTGAAAAAGCTTTATTTGATTTAGAAGAAAATGGAGAATTAATTTGAATTATATCAAGCAAAATATTTTCCAATAGTAGTGCTAAAAAATTAATAAAACATATATATGATAATTTTTCCATAACATACTGAGAACCAATTTCTGAAAACGTATGAGAAAACGCATCAGTGCCTACTTCTATAGTAAAAATAGTTAAAACTAAAAATCATCCTAAAAAGTTAGAATATTTTTATAATAATGGAAAAATTATATTTGGTAAACCTTTAGAATTAAATAATAAAATAGTAGTAAAAGTAGGTGGTGCTTCTGGTTTTAATAGCAAAATTAAAGCAGGACTTACAGAATTTATAAATTCATAAACCGAAAGAACATTAAAAACAACAAAAATATCTTACGAGCCTGAAAAGTGGATAAGACCAACTCCTAAAAGTCCACATAATTTTTCTTTTCAAATTTTTGTTAATTGTTTAACAAGAAAAGAAAAACCTTTTTATATTTTAGAAAATACGCAAGAGAACAAATTTATACATTATGATGCATCAGTTCTTTCGATTTACACTTTTTTGTTCTCTTGATGAAACTATGGAGATTCTTGAAAAACTTAATAATTTTGATTGAGAAAAAGCAGGAATCAAAAAAGATGGAAGATTTCATTTTTCTCAATCACTGTTAAGTTCTATTATATTCACTAATAAATAATAATAAAATGGTATAAAGAAAAAAAACAATAAAATTAATCAAAAAATGGGTGATTTTGAACTTTTTTACTATTTGCTGAGAAACTTGATAAAGCATAATTATAAATGTAAATTATTAATCAAAATGTCCTTTTTTTAGCGATATGAAAATAATAATTATT
>NZ_JBTGVC010000013.1:0-30792 GCF_054343375.1 Mycoplasma sp. Z386 | reverse complement strand
ATAAAAGAACAAATCTTATATAAAGGAATTTTTTATTTATAAAACTTTAGGATTAGAATTTATTATTATTTCTTCTATTTTTCCAGAAGCTAATTTAATAACTTTATTGCATAATTCAGCAACTGTCGGATCGTGAGAAACCATTACAATTGTGGTTCCATAGGTTTTATTAATATATTGTAATATTTTTAAAACTGCTCTTGATGTTTTTTCATCTAAAGCACCTGTAGGTTCATCAGCAAAAATGATTTCTGCATTTTTTGATAACGCTCTTAAAATGGAAATTCTTTGTTGTTGTCCACCAGACATTTGAGAAGGATATTTATATTTAATTTCTTCTATTTCAAATTCTTTAAAAAGGTTATTAATATTTAAAACTTTCTTTTTATCTTTTTGTAAATATGCACCTGTTTCAACGTTATCATAACCATTTAAGTTTTGCAGTAAATTATAACTTTGAAAAATAAAACTAACATTTTCTCTTCTAAATTTTGTTAATTTTGAATCGTTGTAATATGTCAAATTATTATTTGCAACAATCACTTCACCTTCTGATGCTCTATCTAAACCAGAAATAATGTTTAATAATGTAGATTTTCCTGAACCTGATTTTCCAAATAAAACAGCAAAATCTCCTTTTTCTATTTTTAAAGTAACACCTTTTAAAACAGAAGTTATTATCGAACCAGAAAGATAAGATTTTTTAACATCGAAAATTTCAATGATATTATTTTCTGTATTTTGTGTGATCATATCTTTGTGTTTTTTCTTTGGTTTATTATTTGCTTTTTTTATTTTTTTTATTTCTTTTTTAGTAAGTAAAACTACATTTTCTTCTTTTATTTTACCTTTTAGTTCTTTCTTATTTTGGTTTTCTGTCATTATTTTCCTTTCAATAAATAAATAGCTTTAATTTTATTTAAATTAATTCAAGCAATAAGAGATGTAAGTCCATAAACAAAGAATAAAATTCCTATTGCAGTTAAAGCATGTCATCATTTTAAAGTAAGTATTAGAGCAATAGAACTAGATGAAACTAAAAACGCATTAAATAAAGCAATAAATCCAATAACTAATGGAATAGCAATAATTGTAGCAACAATTATTAAAGGTAAATAAATTCCAAAAAATAGTTTTATTTTCTCTTTGTTATTGTATCCCAAGATTGAAAATATAGCAATGTTTTTTTCGTTCTCCGTAATTATGATATTTGAAATCATAATTAGAATAACAACAGAAACTAAAAAGAAAATAATAACTATAGATAGTGTTAATTTTGAAACTGTATTAGCAATATTATTAACAAAACCTATTTGAATATCTTTAGCATCTACATTTGTAGAAAGCGAATTATAAACATTTTTAGAATATAAGTCGATGAAATTATTTACACCTTGTTTAATTAAGGTTGCGTTTTCACTCTTAAATTTATCACTTGTAATATTCTTATAGCTTAAATCGATATTTTCAACATCAGTAATTGTTCTTTCTTTAAATGTTAATAATTTTTTGATTAATTCATCACTATAACCATTATTTTTTAATACACCAGGTTGATCATCGCTGTTTGAATATATTTGTGCAAAGGCTGTTTCATATTGTTCTTTTGTCTCAATATTAATTAGGTCTCCACCAAATCAATATCCAGAATTTGCATATAAACCAACAGAACCAATAGTTTGCTCTGGAGTAACATCGTTAGATAAAATACCATTGAATCCATCTTGATCTAGTTCACTTAATCCAGTTAAATGATTTGCTATTTTTCTTGTTGTAACTAACTCACTATTAATGAAAGTATTTATAATACCAACTATTTTAAATTTATATTTTCTAAAGGAATTTCCTTCTAAAATTCTTATATATCTATCAATAGGATTTTTAACTTCTAATTCAATTGTATCACCGAGTTTTAAGTTGTTTTTATTTAAAAATACATAATTAACAGAAATAGGATAAACATCATTAATTACCTGTGTTTTTTCCATTAATTCGATTAAATTAACACCTTTTTCATCTTGGATTGATACATATTTAGAATTGTTATTATAACCATAAATTTTTAAACTGTTTTCTTCATTATAAGAAGTATTAATATATGTGTATTTTTCGTTTGTTTGATTGTTAAATAAAATACCGTTAAACGCTATATAAAAATCATTAGAAGGAATTTTTTTATAAGCATCTACTAAGAATTTTCTATATAAATCTCTATGTTGAGAAGTAGTTATTGCTTCTCTATCATATTCTTGAGTTTGAACATTTCATACCATATATCAGAATTTACCACCAGTTGAAACATTTTCATTTTCAATGTATTTAAAATAGTTTTGTGGGTTTGCTTCTGTTCCTACAAATTCAAAGTTGTATTTTTTGCCTGTGATATCAACTTTTTCTACAAAATGAATATCTTGAGTTTTTTCTATTTCTGAAATTGCCATTTTAGAAATTTCTAAAGTTCTTGATCTTTGACTATCAGGCATTGAATTTAAAACTATATCTCAAGGTGAGATGGATAATGATGATTCTACTTGTAATTGAAGTGACGCTCTTGTTAAAATATGGGGATCATTTTCTTTTGGATTACCATTTTTGTCTGAATCACCATTTACAAGAGCTCTACCTGGTTTGAAGTAATTATTTGCTTCAACATTAGATTCAGAAGCAACCCCTAAAGGAACATATAAAAGATTTTCTAATTGATTTTTATCAAAAGTTTGATATTGTCCAGCTTCGATAGTAGGTGTTTCTAAATCTAACTTATACTTATAATTTCTCTTTTGGTATGTTTTATTTACAGTCTCATTAAATACTCCGTTTGAAGAAATTGAGAAAATAGAAATAAAGGCTGTTAAGGTTGTTGAAATCATTAATGAAATTAATTTTCAAAAACTATTTACAGATAATGAAGCAACAAATTTAGTTTTTACATTAGCAAATCTAAATATTTTTAGAAATACCATAGCAAATTTTGAAACATTAATTTCAACTATACCAGACATTAAATCAATTGGTTTTTTTCTTAAAATTCATAAAGCAGATAATATAACTAAAGCTGAAAGTAAGAAAAATGGAAGAATAATAGTTAAAACAAAAGGAATTCATTCAAATGATATACTCTGAGTCGGTAAAGTTCAATAAGATGAAAAGGCGTTTTTTAACACTTGTTGTAACGATAACCCAACTATATATCCAACAGTTCCACCTATAAATGTTGTAATGAAAGGGAAAGAAATAAATGAGAAAGCTATCATTCAAGAGTTATAACCCTGAGCTCTTAAAATCCCTATTACCTTATTTCTTGTAGATATATATCTTTTTGTAATAAATACGGTAGAAATAATTATTAATATAGACATTAATGCAACCATATAAAAGTTAGCATTTGATATAAGTTGAATCAATGAAAAAGCTGTTGAAATTCTTAAACTTCTTTCTGGATTAATAATATCTAATTCATCTTTAGAAAAGACTTTTTTAGTTACTATATTTCCAAAATTATTAGCTATTTCTCTATTTGTTTTTTCATTAAATTCTTGAACATTTGTTCCTGGTTTTGTTTTAACAAGTAAATAATCTTTTAAAGCGCTACCTCTAAAGGATTCACGAGCTCTATCAAAACCTCATTTATTAACATAAACAAGTGCTTGGTTTTTAATATTAACTTGTAAATTTTCTTCATTTATTACAGGGAATAAATAATCGATAGTTTGCTCATCACCTACTATTAAAAATTTAGACCCACTTACATTTATTATGTATTTTTCATCTAAATTATTTATTAGTTTTTCTAACTCTATATAACTAGAAGGTAATTTTTCTTTATATATTTCTTTATTGTTTTCATTTAAAAAACTAGAATTTACTTTTGCAACCAAGGAACGAACATCTTTAAATACTAAAAATTTATTTTCTTCTCTTATTATTGTAGAAGCATTAATTAAATCTAAAAAGATTTTATTAATGTTAATATCAAATAAAATGGTGTCTTGATTGTCAATTGAAAATACTTTTTTATTTAAGTAATCTACATAGGAAAGATCTAATGATAAACCTTTAACACTATGATTTTCTAAATGATATTCAAAAAGAGAATCACTATATAAATTATAAAATCTTCCTTTTATTATATCTCTATAATTATCAGGGTTTTCATTAATAATTTTTGAAAAATCAGTTACTCTATTATTTAAAACAAAGGTTAAATTGGAGTTATTTTCTGTATTATCTGTTCCTGCTGGATTCGAGGTAAATCAAGCTGCTACTATTGGGAAAATAACACTAGAATATGTTGATGATACAGTGTCTGATAAACCTAAAGAAGTAAAAACAGCAGATTGAGTTGTAAAATTCTTTCTTAAATTATTTAAAATTTCTCTATTTAAGTCACCTTTAGAAGCAAAATCGTTTAATAAATCAAATGATTTTTGTAAATTAACAAAGTAATTTGTAGCGTCTTTATGATATCTCTCATTTGTTGCAATTTGTGCTAAATTAGAAACTAAAGAAACTTTATTTAAAATAAGTCAATCAGCTAAATCTAAACCTGTAATAGCATTTTTCTTTTTATAAATTTCAGAATCAAATAATTTATTTATTTTATTTTTTCATTCATTAGCATCAGCAGTATTTGGTATGTTTTTAAATAAAGTATCTGCAGAATCAAAAGGTTGTGCTATACCACGTCCTATTGGTTGAATGTCTAGTCCTTTAGAGAAAAAAGATCTATTTTCAAAGTTTTTTTTAGAATCATACAATTGTGTTTCCATTAATTCTTTGTATAAATAAGAATTTTGATTTTGTGCTTCTCTAAAAAAGAAATTGAAAACTTCTTTTAATTCCGTTGAACTTAGTTGGTTGTTTTCAGAAACAAATTTAATTCAAAAATCATAAAAAATCAAACTATTTACAGAACTAGAATATTCAGAAGAATAAACAACATTACTTACTATTTCTCTAGCTTTTGGTTTTGCTGTATTAAATGCTGTGTTACCTTTTGTGTTCTCGATAAAAATCTCATATAAATTGTCTGCTAAAGTAGAGTTAGAATTTGTATTTTTTATAACAAACGAATTATTTGATTTAGTAAACTTACTAAAAGTGAAAAGTTTTAATGTTTCTTTAAAAATAGAGTTTCTTTGACTTATTTCATCAGCATCTTTTATGATGTCTTTTCCAAAAAATAAATATCTTTTTATAAAGGAAATTTCCGTATTATTGAATTCTTTATCGATTAAAATTTTATTATCAACTTTGTCAGAAAGTTTAATTAATTCCTCAAATTTAGCATATGATAATAACTCTAAATTTTGTAAATCGAACAAGTCAAGTTTTTCAGCATCTTTATCTGGTACTGAATAAGTTATACCTAATGCACCTTCTTTTTTGGTTTTACCAGATAAATTTAATGTTTCTTCTATTGCTCTAAAAAGAGTATGGGTAGTTGCAGAATCTTTAAAAAATGTTGAAATAAATGCAGTTATTAAATTAGATGTTTTAAGAGTTTTAGCAACAAATAAAACTTTTTGCGGATCTTTTGATTCATTTACAAATTTATAATCTTCAAAATAAGTGTTTTCTAAAGAATTTTCTACTATATTTAAAAGTCTATCTTTATCTAAAATAGAAATTATTTTAGTTAAACCTGAATTTATGTTTTTAAAATTTTCAGAAGAATTATTTTTATCTTTATTTGTGTTAATTTTGTCAAAAATATTAACTAAAGAAGTGGTGATTTTTTCTTTTAAAACACTTTCTTTATAAGAATTAATAATTTTATTGAATAAAATTCCTTTATATTTTTGCTCTGATTTATTATAAGCGGTAGAAAGTAAAGAATCAAAATTAATATTTTTAACTAATATAGTTGCACCTTTTTTAAATACATCAAAATCAATGGATTTAACTAATGGAATAACTAAATCTGAAACACTAAAATAATAATAAGCATGAGTAGAATCGTTTCTCTCTTGTTTATTTCATTTGTTTTCGTATCAATTGTGAATATCAGTTAAAAAAGATTTAAAATCAATTGATAAAATTATTGTTTTTAAACCATCAATAAATTCAATTGGGTTATTTATTATAGTTTTTAACTCTTCTTTTGTATTATCTTTTAAAAGATCATTTCAAACATTAATTCCTAAATTAGAAAGAATTTGACCTATTTTATCTATGTTATCAATAAAATAAGTTTTTTGTTCATCTAATGTAGTTCCATTATCTCTAATTTTGTTTTGAATGTTTTCAAGAAAATTATTAAATATTTTGTTTAAAAATTGATCATCATTTTGAATAGTTGCTAAATAAAGTGACTCAAAAATCATTCTTTGCATTAAAGATTGATTATTTTTACCTTTTGTAAAAATATCATAATATTCAGTAACGAAAAAAGCATCTTGAGTTGCAGTTAATAGTTTATCTAATTCATCTACTTTTATGAAGTTTTCTCTAACTAATTCACTATTAACTATTGTTTTTTTAAGACTATCAAAAAGTGTTTTTACTGTTTTTGATGTTTCTATTTCTTTTAGTAAGGCGCTGGAAGGTGCTCTATATATGAAAGGAACATTATAAGTATTTGAAAAGTTTTCATCTGTTTTGTATCAACCATTTTCTCCTACAGAAACTTTTAGACCTAAATGTTTAGATTCCATAAAATTATTTAATTCTGTTAAAGTTAAAAACTCTTTATTATCAACTAAAACTTTAATTCAAGAATCTTGTTTTTTTTCATAAAGGGTATAACCATTTTTTGAATTTCCTACAGCAAAATTCACTGTTTTTTCTTTATTTTCTAAAATTACTACTTTTTCTTTTGAAAAATTTGCAGGAAATAAAGTTAACTTTTGACTAGAAGGAATATCAATAAATTCAATGGTTGGATTTAAGTATTTAGAATCAGGAACAAAACCTTGAAAAATGGCATTTATAATTTCTGCACTATATACAGGATTGAATTCATTTTTATCAAAATTAGGATCAGCATTAATAAATAAGTTACTTTTATGAAAATATTCATTAAAAAGTTTTCCCACTTCTTGCTTGTGGTTTGGATCAAAATATTCTTCATTTATTCCTGCATCAATAAATTGAAAAATTTTGTTTTCTCCTTTTTTTTCATCTATTGCTGTTGTAGTAATAAATCTTCTTCTACCAACTGAATCAACTTCTTTTTCGTTTTTCACATAATCAAAGATTTTGTTTTTTATTGTTGTAGAAACTGCATTTCTAAGTTTTAAATAAGTTAAATCTACTATTTCTTCATTGGATAAAGATGCTAATTGCTGTGAAGTTAAATTTTGAATATTATAATCATTTCCTAAATTTTCAATATCCTTAATTGATGTAGTTTTACCATCGGGTCCTTTTATTAATAAGGTTAAATCATCTTTTAAAAGATTTTGACTAATAATAACAGGTTCTTTATTTGAGATAGTTTTTACTATTTGCTTTTCTCAATAATGTAGCTTTTCAATTTTTTTAAATTCTTCAGGATCATTGTCTTTTAAATTTGCTAAATAATTAGAAAAATTTTTAGAAAAATTTCCTTTTTCTGGTTCAATATCTAACAAAGTAAAATTATGTAAAATAAATTTGGTTTGATAACTAACTCTTGAAACTCATTCATCTTTAAGTTTATAAACATTAGATTTAGAAAATTGGAAAAAATCTGGCAGTGATTTATGAATGTCGTTTTTTAAAAATAACTTTTTAATTACAGGAGCTGTATTTTCACTACCATTCATTAAACCATCAGGTTTTAAAACAATATTATAGTTTCAAACTTGTTGAGGAGCCGATCATTTTGCTATGTTATCTCAACTAAATAATTCACTTGTATAATCTTTTTTATAAAATAACTTTCAATTATTGTTATTATCTTTATGAACTCCGATTAATTTTGCTGTTTCATCTTCTGTTAATAAATATAAAATACCATTTCTTTCTCATGAGTTGATTTTAGAAACATCAAAAGTTGCTTCTTTGGTATTTAAATTAATTCCCATTCTATTTATGGAAGATATTATATGATCTTCACCTTGATTATGTAATAAGTAGCCTTCTGAACCGTTACTTGAAATGTTTATAACTTCAGAAATTTTGTATCTTTTGTCTAAAAAAACTGCAGTATTATCCTTGTTTAAGTAATAGGAAATTTCTTTTTCTTTAAATGTTCCATCAGCATTTTTTAAATAAGTTTTAAAAAATTTGCTATCGTTTTTTAAAACTTGAAATTGTTTATTTTTTAAATCAAAATTAAAATCTTTATTATCGATATTATTTATATTTTTATTAACTTCATACTGAAATAAAAAGTCTTGAGCACTTATATAATAATTTGCTTTTTCACCCTTAACTCCTAAATCAGAAAGCAAAATAAATTGTGATTTTATTTGAAAATCTAAAATTTCTGTTATAGTTTTTTGATCCAAAGTGTATTCAATTGGTGTTTCTTTTTTATATCCGTTATCTTTAGCGTTACCACTAAAGTTAACATCTAAATCTACTGTTGAATCATGTAATTTAGCAACTGCATTATATCTATTTATTTGTCTATTAAAAGATTCTTTTACACTAAAAAGTAAAGTAAAAACTCCTGTAGTTAAAAAAAATAAAATAGATAAACTTATTGTTGTTATTTTATTTTTAGATAAAGATTTAAAAATTTCTTTTAATAATTTAAACATAGTAAATACCTCATTTTTTAATAAAATATAAAAAATTATACTATTTTTTTTCTAAAAATAAACTTTTTGAAAATTTTACTACTTTTTATAATATAATACCTTAGCAAATTAATTTAATAAAAAAGAAAGAAGGAAAAATGAAAGTTTTAGTTATAAAAGGTTCTATTTTGTCTAGAGAATCTTCAAATTCAAAATTAATGTCAGATAAATTTGTAGAATTTTATAAAGAAAAAAATCCAACACATAAAATTATTGAATTGGATTTAAATAAAGAAAAAGTAGCTTCTATCTCTTTAAATTCAGAAAATATGAAAACTTTTTGACAAGATGTAGAAGCAATGAAATTAGTTGATTTATTAAAAAGTGTGCAAAAAGTTGTTTTTTCAACTTCAATGATTAATTTTAACTATTCAGCAGTTGTCAAAAACTTTATTGATGCTATTTCAATGGCTAATGTAACTTTTAGTTACAAATACAGCAAAAAAGGAGAAGCAAAAGGTCTTTTAGATCATTTAAAAGTTCAAATTTTAACTTCTCAAGGAGCGCCTGCTGATTGATATCCTTTTGGAAATTTTACAGAAAATTTAAAAGGATTCTGACACTTTTTAGGAGCTCAAGTAGTTGAACCAGTTTGATTAACAGGTACAAAAGTTGAACCTTTTGCTTCTTTAAGTAAAGAAGAAAAAGTTAAAAGTATTGAAGATAAAATCAAAAAAGCTGCATTTGAATTTTAATTATTTTTATATAATATATACATATGAATAGAAAAAAAGTTAAAATAATTCAATTACCAAATAATGTTTTAAGAGAAAAATCAATTGATGTTCCTTGACCATTAACCGAAGAAGATGAACTTCTAGCACAACAAATGATTGATCATATTGACTATTCACAAGTTGAAGGTCAAAAAATGTATAGACCAGGTGTAGGTGTTGCTGCTGTTCAATATGGAATCTTAAAAAATATGTTCTATATTAATGTTAATAATGGACCTGATGATATAGTATTTAGAGATATTATTATAAATCCAAAAATACTTGGTTTTTCTGAAGACAAAATTGCTCTTCATCATGGTGAAGGTTGTTTAAGTGTTAATGAAAAATGACCACATCAAGAAGGTTTTGTTAGAAGAAGAAAAAGAATTAAAGTTGAAGGTTATTCATATTTTAGTAAAGAAAAAAAAATATGAACCGTTTCAGGATATGTTGCAATTGTTTTTCAACATGAACTCGATCACTTACAAGGAAAATTGTTTATTGATCATATTGATAAAAAACAACCTTGAAAAAAAGAAAAAGAACTTGAAACATTATAAGAAAGTTAGCATTTATTTGCTGACTTTTTTTATTTCCCAGTTTAGTTTCAAAATTTCCAAATAATACTGTTTTACAGTGGTTTTCGGGTTTGAATTTATTTTTTTACTTGTTAATTTTAATTTAACAAAAATTAAAATTATTTATTTTCTTTTTCAGAACATTTATATTTTACTCAAACTCATTGACAACTAAAAAACAACATATTCTCAAATAAAAATGAAATTGTAATTATCTGATTTTTTCAGTTGTCTCATCACAATTTAGCTAATCAAATATTTATCAAAATTAGCATAAATCAAAGAACTATAAAAATTAATTTTAGTTTTTTTCTATTTAAAAATTTACAAAGATCACTATGAAATCTTTGATCTTTAATAAAATGATTTTTAATTTTTGGATAAATTTGTTTAATAAAAATTAAAAAAATTATTATGATTACAAAAGGTAAAAAGAGTAAAGCAATGTTAACTATCAATCAAAAGTAGTTAATTAAATTGTTATAAATATAAAAAGTTAATTCAATTAATCCAACTATAAAAGATATAAAAAATAAGATTAACACTATTATATTAATCTTTTTTTTCATTGTTTTTTTCTTCTTCTAATAATCTTTGTTGACTTTCCAAAATAGCTGCGTTTTCTTCTATGATAATTCTTTTCAATTGTTCATCATCCATATCTTTAGGAACAGAAAGGATTTTTCCATCAATAAGTGTTATTTGTTTCATTTGTTGTTGGTATTCATTAGCTATTCTTATTTTTTCTTCTTCCATATCTATGATTGCTTGAATTTCTTCTGGAAATTTCCCTACTTCAATTGTTAAAATTTGTCCGTTAGATAGTTCTATATTCATATACTCTATTTTTCTAGCATATGAATTATTAAATAAATTTAATATTGCTTGATCTGAACTTTCATCAATAAATACTTCAAATTTTTTAGTTGCTTCTTCAGTAAAAATTTGGAATGGATTTTTTTGTGAATATTGAACAAGATTTGCAGATGATCTTAACTTATCAATAATATCAATGTGATTTTGTCATTTTTGATCTAGTGCACCTAGTAAAATTTGTCTTTCTAATTTTACATATTCTTCTTTTAAATTTTCGATCAAGTTAATTCTTAACACGTTAAAATAAATGTCTTTCATTTTTTCTTTTAAATATTCAATCAATTCATCGTAATGGTGTTCACTTATTTCTTTATAAGTAAATTCTACTTTAGAAATTCTTGAAAAATTCTCATTTAAAAATTTAGTTAAAACATCATATTTTACTTCTTTATTTGTTTTTAAAATGAAATCAAAATTCATAAAATTATCTACTGATCTTTCAATAATTCTAATGATATAATGATCCAATTCTTCACTTTCTAAAATAATATCTCTTTGTGTATAAACTAAATCTCTTTGTTGTCTAATAACGTCATCAAAACTTAAAACATTTTTTCTGTTATCGTAGTTTAAACCTTCTATTTTTTTCTGTGCTCTTTGGAAAAATTTGTAAATAGACTTTCCTGGAATAGGTTCATCACTATCACTTCCAAAATTTTCTTTAATTTGATCAAATTGAGAAAATCTTGTCATTAATTGATCTTCAATAGAAAGGAAAAAACGGGAATAACCTACATCTCCTTGTCTTCCTGATCTTCCTTTTAACTGATTATCTATTCTTCTTGATTCAGATTTATCTGTTCCAAGAACATATAATCCACCTTTTTCTAAAGCTTCTGGAGTAGGTTTAATATCGGTTCCACGACCTGCCATATTTGTTGCAATTGTAACTGATCCTACTCTTCCGGCATTAGCAATAATTTCTGCTTCATATTCGTTTTGTTTAGCATTTAAAACAGTATGTAGAATACCTTCTCTAACTAAAAGTGAATGTAAATATTCTGATTCATCAACTTGTGAAGTTCCTACAAGGATAGGTTGACCCAATTTATATTTTTCTTTTATTTCTGCAACAATTGCTTTATATTTCGCTCTTGCAGAAGGGAAAATTAAATCAGTATCATCAAATCTTTTTATTGGTCTATTAGTTTCAATAACATTTACTCTTGTGTTATAAATATCAATAAATTCTTGTTCTTCAGTTTTGGCAGTACCTGTCATACCACAAAGTTTTTTAAACATCCTGAAAAAATTTTGATAAGTTATTGTTGCTAAAGTTTTAGTTTCTGGTTCTATTTTAATCATTTCTTTGGCTTGAATAGCTTGCTGTAGTCCTTCAGAATAGCTTCTTCCTTCCATTATTCTTCCAGTAAATGTATCTACAAGTTCTATTTTTCCATCTCTAACAATATACTCAACATCTTTTTTCATTATTTTATGTGCTCTTAAGGCATTTTGAATGCTATGAACTAATTCTGAATGTTGAATATCATAAAGATTTTCAATATTAAAAAAATGATTTGCTTTATCTATTCCATTATCGTTTAACTTAACTGCTTTACTTTCTCAATCAATATCAAAATCTTCATCTTTAAGAATTCTTACAAATTGATCGGCAATAAAATAATTATTTCCGCCACTTTTTTCACCACCAGAAATGATCAAAGGAGTTTTAGCTTCATCAATTAAAATAGAATCTACCTCATCTATTAAAGCATAGTTGAGTCCTCTTTGTACTTTAGATTCTTTTTGTGTAACCATATTGTCTCTTAAGTAATCAAAACCTAATTCAGAGTGAATGGAATAAGTAATATCACAAGCATAAGCAGCTTTTTTTGTTAAAGAATCCATCTGTGATTTATTAATTCCAACTGTTAAACCCATTCAATTATGCACTTGACCCATTTCGGTAGCATCACGTTCTGAAAGGTATTCATTAACTGTTGAAACAATTACCCCTTTACCTTCAAGTGCATTTAAATATACAGGAGCAATAGAAGTAATAGTTTTTCCTTCTCCTGTTTTCATTTCTGCAATTGAACCTTGATCCAAAATTAAACCACCCAAAATTTGTACATCATATGGGAATTTGTTTAACACTCTTTTTGTAGCTTCTCTAACTGCTGCAAAAGCTTCAACTCTGATATCTTCAAGAGTTTCACCATTTTTTAAACGTTCTTTAAATAATTGTGTTTGATTCTGTAAATCTTCATTACTCATTGAAGAATAAATGGATCTTTTTTCATTTATTTCTTTTAGCAATTTTCTTGCGATTTTCATCTCTGTGGATGTTGAAAAGAATTTTTTAATTTTATGTAACATATTATTTTAAATTTTACTATTTTTATGAAGAAAAAAAAGAAAAAAAGACCAATAGGTCTTATTTTGAAGAAGTTTTTTTAGTTTCTTTTTTAACTGTTTTAGAAACAGGTTTTTTTACTGATGTTTTTGGTTTAGAAGTTTTTGTTTCTTTATTTTCTTCTTTTTTAACTTTAGAAACTATTGTTTTCATTTTTTGTCCAATTTTTCCTGAATTGTATTCAATCAATCTATCGATAACTTTTCTGTTTATGATAGGAATTTGTAATTGGAATTTTGAAACCATTTGTTCAACAGCTTCTGGTGTTGTTTTGTAAAGTTTTGCAAACTTTTCATATTCTTTTTTATAATCTTCTTCTGTTGCTTCTAATTTTTCAATTCTTGAAATTTCAGCAAAAATTAATGATGTTTTTAAGTTGTGAATTGCTTCTTTTTCAAATGTGTCATTTAATGTTTTTGTGTCTAATTTAAGTAAATCAGCATATTCTTTAAGTGAAAAACCTTGTTCTTTTAATCTTTCTTCTGTTTTTCTTTGAACTGCCATTTTTTCTTTGTTAATTAAAACTGAAGCTAAAGGAATTGTTGTATTTTCAAAAATTTTGTGAAATACTTTGTGTTGAAAATCAATTTTTGATTTTTCTGTTTTTTCTTCAAGTAAAAGTTTTTTTAGATATTCTTTTAATTGAGAAACTGTATAAACATTTTCAATTTTTAAATCAGAAACAAAAGCATCATCTAATTTTACTTTTTCATATTTTTTAACATCTTTTACATGAATTTTAAATATTGCTGGTTTACCTGCAAAGTTTTTTGCATGGTAATCTTTTGGAAAGGTCACTTTAATTTCTTTTTTGTCACCTTTTACAAAACCAATCATTGATTCTTCAAATCCTTTAATAAAATTTCCTGAACCGATTTTTAATTCAAAATCTTCTGCTTCTCCACCTTCAAATGGTTCATTGTCAATAAATCCTTTAAAATCAAAAAGCACAACATCTCCATTTTCAATTGCTTTATCAGAGCTTATTAAAAGTGAATGAGATTTTACAATTTTATCTACTTCAGAATCAATTTCTTCTTTAGAAACAGTTGGTGCTTCATAAGAAATATCTAATCCTTTGTAGTTAGAAATTTTAAATTCTGGATAAACTGGATATTTAAATTCTATTACTAATTCTTCTTTTGAAACTTTAACTGGATTTAAAGCTGCTTCATCCAATACTTTATCACTTTCTATAATTTGTTCTTTTGCTAAAGAAGCTAATTTAGGAGCTATTGAATTTGCTGCTTCTTGAATTACTTGTCCTTCTGAAATTAAACTTTCAGCTTTTGCTAAAGGAACTTTTCCTTTTCTAAAACCAGGAATTTGTACTGATTTTAATAATTTGTTTTTTGCTTTTTTTTGTGCATCTAATCATTCTTGTTTATCTGCTTCAACTGTTATTACTAATTCTGCAGTTTCAGCTAGCATTTTTCTTTTTGCCATATAAAAAACTCCTCTGTTTTTATTAATAATATATTTAATTATAAAGTATTTTTTTGTATTTTATAATTTTTTATTCTTCTTTTCAAATTTCTATTTTAGGTTCTTCTTTTCTTTTGTTTTCAACAACTTTAAAATATAAGTTATTAATATTAAATTTGAATTTTAAAGTTAATTTTTTGTTTGTTGTTTTCTCTAAAAAAGAACCAATATTTTCATTTTCATTTTCGTCTAAATTTATTGAGAAAAAATCATTAATTTTAGAGATAGGTGTAGAATATTTAACCATGATTTTTGAACTTTCTTCCAACTCATAAAAATCTAATTCGTCTCTATAATCATGTTCATCATATATTTCTCCAACAAGTTCTTCCAAAATATCTTCTAAAGTTATTAAACCAATAACTTTTTTATCATCATTACTCTTAGTGATAAAACCTAATTGACTTTTATTTTCTTTCATTTTTTTTCAAGCAACTTTTAATAAAGAATTTGAAGAAATATAAGGAACTTCCACAATGTAATCATCTATATTAAAAGTTTCTTCATCAGATAAACCGAAAATGTCTTTTAAAAGGATTATACCTACAAATTTTTTATTTTTTTGAACAGGAATACGGGAAAATCCCGTATTTTGGAATATTTCTTTAATTTTTGCTAAACTATTTTCATAAGAAACATAAGTTATTTTTTTCAATCTAACATAGTGCTTAGTTACTTTTATGGAATCAAAATCTAGTGCATTTCTTGCAAGAATAGATTCTTCTTTTTCTAAAACACCTTCTTTGTAACCTAAATCTAAAATGTGTTTAAGTTCATTTTCTGTATTAGTAACTTGATCTGATTTAACGAATTTTGAAATTAAAAAAGTTAATGGTCAAAATAAGTAATGAAAAAATAAAATTAATAAATATGTACACTGTAAAAATTTTATTGGATATTTTCTTGCTAAAATTTTGGGCATCATTTCACCAAAAATAACAATAATAGGAGTCATAACTAAAGTAGAAACGATAATTTCAAAAGTTTCCTCTGTTATTCAACTCGAAAACAATGAGGATAAAATTACAGAAGAACCAATATTTACTATATTATTTCCTATTAAAATTGTAGATAATGTAGATGGGAACATCTCATATCTTTTAATTATCACTTTTTTTTGAAAGTGTTTTTTGCTATTTAAATTTTCTTCTAATTTTGCCCTAGAAACAGTTGAATAAGCTGTTTCAGAAGCTGAAAAAAACGCTGAAAGAACTAATAAGAAAATTAAAATTATTATAAATATAATTTTCGACCAACTCATTCTAGTTTGTTTCTCCTTCTTCAAAGAAAAGACCTATTTTTGGATTAAATTGTAATGATAAATCACCAATGGCACCGTTTCTATGCTTTGCAATAATTAATTTTGTTTCTTGAATGTCATAAGGGGAAATTTCCTTTTTATAGTAATTTTCCCTGTATAAAAACGCAACTATATCAGCATCTTGCTCAATTGCTCCAGATTCCCTTAAATCTGAAATTATAGGTCTTTTATCTTCTCTTTTTTCTACGTCCCTGGATAATTGAGATAAAGCAATAACGGGGCAATTAATTTCTCTTGCTAGTTGTTTTAAACTTCTAGAAATTTTAGAAACTTCTAATTGTCTATTATTAGAACCACCAAGATCTATTAATTGTAAATAATCCACCACTATTAAGTCTATTTTTTTCATTTTATTTAATAATTTTTTTGTTTTTCAAATCATTTCATGGAGTTTAACTCCTGCTGAATCATCAATAAATAAGTTATAATGGCTGATTTTTTCATTCAAAGTTGTGGAAATTTTAATTCAATCTACATTAGTTAAAAATTGTGGATTTTTTAAATAATCTCCAGGAACTCCTGACTCAGATGCTAATATTCTAGTTACTAATTGAGTACTTGGCATTTCTAAAGAAAAGAAAACAACAACATTATTGTTTTGCTCAACAATGTTTTTTGTTAAATTTAACGCAAATGCGGTTTTTCCCATCGCTGGTCTTGCTGCTAAAATAATTAAGTCACCTTTTTGAAAACCTGAAGTAATTTTATCTAAATTACTAAATCCTGTACTAATTCCTTTTAAACTAGTACTATCTTTTCTAGAAAGCAAGTCTTTTAAGATGTTTGCAGCAACATCTCTCATATTTTGAAAATCACTATTTTGAACATTTCTAGTGATTTGAACCATCTTGGATTCAAATTCATTTAAAATATCATCTGCAGTTTTATTTGCTTCTGATAATTGTTGAAAACTTTGTTTTAAAACAATAGATGCTTGTCTTAATGTTGCTTTTTCAACAAGATCATTCATTACTTCTTTAACTGTAGAAAAAACGGGAATTTCGCTTGTATATTCTGTTATTTCAGCTGCTCCACCAAATTCTTTCAGTTTTTTCATTTCATCCAGTTCTTTAATAACTGAAACATAATTTATTTTTTTAGAAGCAAAATATAAATTATTTAATGCTTCGAAAAGAATTTGATTTTTGAAATCGTAAAAATCTTCCTTTTGTAAAAAAGGAATAATTTTTGCTTGATCTTCCTCTGATGATAATGCATAAGAAAGGATCGACTTCTCTACTTCCTTAGGTAAAAATAAACTTTTACTCATCTTTTTCAACCTTAACTCTTAAATGAGCTATTACTTTTTTGTGTAGTTTAACATTCAATACAGTTAATCCCATACTTACAATATGAACATGTTCTTCTAAAGAATGTTTAGGTAATTTAATGTCCATATCTTCAAGAGCTTTAATAATTTTTTTAGCTGTTATTGAACCATGAACTACATTATTTGTTTCTTTTAATTTGAAGGTTAAAATTATAGCTTGAATTTGATCTCTTAATAATTCAGCTTCTTTAATTTTTTTCTCTTCTTCTTGTTCTAAAATTTCTATTTTTTTGTTTAAATATAAAGATGTTTTTTTGTTTACTGGAATAGCTAAACCATTTTTGATTAAAAAGTTTTTTGCATATCCATCAGATACATCTATTACTTCATTAACTTTTCCATCTTTACAATCTTTAATTATTATTACTTTCATTTTTCACACTCACTATCGCTTGTCTTATATTGTCTACAAATTCTTCTAATGTTTCTGTTGTGCTTTCTGCAGCAGCAGCAGAGAAGTGACCACCACCACCAACTGTTTCTGCAATAATTTGCACATTAGTATTATTTATACCTCTTGCAGACATTTTAAATCTATCTTTTCCTACTACTTTAGCAACAACAAAAGTTGCTTTTCTTCCTTGGATATTTAACATAAAATCAGCTGCCATAGACACAACATCTAAATCAATTTCTTCTGCTGTGTAAGCAAGTAAAAATCCTGGCTTGACTTCTTCTACATTTCTAGTTATCTTATTAATTATATTAAAAATTTCTTCACTTATCTTTAAAGTTTCAATAGATTTAGCACTTTGAGCCCCTCATCTAGTTAAAATTGAAGCTGCATTAAATGTTTTCATAGTTGTTGATTTTTTAAATTGATTAGTATCCATATAAATACCATTTAAAAGCATTTGGGCACTAAAAGGTGAAATTATTCTGTTTTCACCATCTGAATTAAGTGCTATAACCTCTGTTACTATTTCAGATGAAGAAGAAGCAGTGGTTTCAATATAATCATTTCCTTTAGAAAGGAATTCAGGTTTTCCTGAAACCACTCTATGATGGTCAAAAATAAATATTTTTTTCGGATCAGCTGTATTAAAAGCATTTGGATTTTCAATTCTTGTTGCTTCTGCTGTATCTACAATTATTATCATTGTGTTTTTGTTTGTATATTTAGATGCTGTTGAAGGTTTTATGAATATTTTTTTATCTATATATTGAGAATTGGTTTCTAAAAAATGTGTTGTTGTAGAATCAAAAGTTACATTTTGAATATACATTTTCTTTTCTAAATTAAATTTGGTTTTAGCATAATTAATTAAAAATTGACCAAGACCAAACGCAGAACCCACAGCATCTAAATCTGCGTATTTATGCCCATATAAAATGATATTTTCTACTTCTGGATTTTCTAAAACTGCAAGCATTTTTTTAGATACAAAGTTTAGTTCGCTTCTACTTGAATTGGAACTTATTTCACTATTTGAACCATAAACAACAGGTCTAGAACCATATTTAATAGTTGTAATTTGATTCCCACCTCTAGTTTTTGAATAAATTATTGCATCTTTTGCAATTTGATTCAATTTAGAAATTTCATTTGTTCCATGAACAAAACCAACCGATAAAGTTACTTCTTGTTTTGCTTCATAACTAGAATTATTTAAATTAACAACCATTTCATTAAACATAGAAAAGTTTTTTGCTTTTAATTTTGCGAATGTTTCATAACTAGTTACAACTCAAAATTTTCCTTCAATATATTGACGATAAGAGAAATTATAATTTTTAGATAACTCATCAAGTAAATTAATAACAGATGTTTTTACCTTGAAAAAATCTTCTTCTCCTAATGTAGAAAGTAATAATTGAAAATTATCTATTTCAATTTCTCCAATTACAACTTTATCTTTCTCGTAACTTTTCAAAAGGTTATCATATAAGGTTATATCTCTAATAGAAATAGCGTTTTTATCTCTATATTTTTTAATTGCATATGTATAACCATCTTCAGAAAAAGTAGAACCATCTCCTACTAAATTTTCTTCATTTGCTTTAACTTTATTTTTCAGAACATCATCAATATTTTTTCCTATTCATTTTTTAGAAAACCTTTTTTCTATAAATGAAGAAACTCAAATAATTTTTCCATTTGTTGTATGTAAAACTAAACCTAAATTATTTTCTTCAACAACATCATTAATATATTCATATAAAGAAGATTGAATTTTGGAACTTTTATGCAGAAATACTCATAAAAGTCAACATAAACTTATAGTTGCAACAATTAATCAAAATACAAAAAAACCAAATAAAAGAAATTTGGAAATCAAATTTATTTGATATAAAACAATAAAAATAACTGCAAATAATATCAAATAAAAAACGTTGATTGAAAAGTATATTAAAATCTTTGCTTTTTTACTCATATTATTAAATTATAAAACAAACTATTATTTTAAAAAACATAATTTATATTTTCTTTTTGAAAAACTTTTTTATTTTACTTTATAATTAATAAAATATTTTTGAAAGGTTCTTTATTATGAATAAAAAAACTAAATTTTTGCTTTCTTTTTCTTCTGTTTTATTAGTAAGTACATCTCTTGTTTCTT
This sequence comes from Mycoplasma sp. Z386, assembly GCF_054343375.1. Classification (NCBI taxonomy): domain Bacteria; kingdom Bacillati; phylum Mycoplasmatota; class Mollicutes; order Mycoplasmatales; family Mycoplasmataceae; genus Mycoplasma; species Mycoplasma sp. Z386. Next base: position 10,837 of record NZ_JBTGVC010000013.1, on the reverse strand, counting down.
GTTCTTTTCCTTTTGTTAAAAAAGAAGAAAAAGAAACAATTGAAAAGAAAAAGCAAGAAATTAATGTAGAAAATCCAAACTTCTCACTTGAAGTCAATTCTTCTGTTTTAGACAATGCAAAACTAGAAGAAATTAAACAAATATACAAGAAAAATACAGAAAATAGTGATTCTGTGACTGATTTTATTAAAAAAAGAAGTTTTCAAATTGAATATGTAAAAACCTTTGTAGAACTTTATTCTGATGATTCTAGAAGAAAATTTGTAATTTCAAATTTAGAAACAGAATTTGCTACCGGATGAGTTTTAGATAAAGATCCAACAGATGAAAGAGTTTATTATATTGCTACAAATATTCATGCAGCAGCTTTCATAAATAAACCAATAATAAAAACTAATTCTGTAAAGCTTTTAAATAATAAAAATGATAATTACTTTTATCAAAATATTTCAGAAGAAGAATTAGATAATTTCAATTCTCAAGGAATTTTCAAACCAAATTACAATGGAAAAATGCCAGAAAATTATTTTAGTTCACATGATATAAGAACTTTATCACTAATTGGTTTAGAAAATTATCCAGAATACAAAAATGATCCTTATGTTATAAATGACGCAGGTAAAAGAACAAAAGAAATCACTGAAAATAGACAAAATGATTTTTATAATTATAAAGATGCTACTTTCAATGAAAATTTTGACGTTTTTAAAGATAAAACCAATATATTTGAATCATTTGAAGTTATTAAACCGCTTAGTTATCAAAGTACTTTTTATAATTATTTTGATCTAAAAAATGGTAAACCTTCAGAAAAAGAATATCTTTCAGGATCAGATTTTGCAGTTATTAAAATAAAACTAAAAGATAATGTGGAAAAACCCGCTTTTTTAAAAGAATATGATAAGTCTCCAACACTAATAAATACTGTAAATACAACTTTAGAAAAAATTGAAGGTGAAAAAGTTTTTTCCTTTGGTTTTCCTGTAAAAATAGATGATTTAGAAAACAATAAGAGTACAAGAGTTACTGAAAAAGTTGATGGATTTAAATTAACCAAAAGCTTTTATAAAAATGGTATTAGCATAATCAATAATATGCCAGTAATCAACCAAGGATTTCAAGACAATGAAAAACTTACAAATAAACCTTTTGATATAGAGAATTCAATTGATAAGGATTCTCCATCTATTGAAACAATATATTTAGCTAATCAAGATTTAGATAACTATGTTAAAGTACCAAAGTCTAATTTGTTTTTTAAAGGAGCATCCGGAGCTGGTGTTTTTAATCAAAATAAACAAGCAGTGGGAATTTTCTTTTCATCTAATGCAGGTTTAAAACACGATGATGAAAATTTTAATACTTTAAATATTCACAGATTACTAGAAAAAGAACAAGATAAAAGCCCTTTGATTTTTTATTTAAAAAATGTAGATCAAAATCACTCTTGACTAAAACAACATTTCAATGAAATTGTTGCTTTTAATAATTCTTTGATAAAAAAATAAAGTAAGTTTTTTGAAATAAAAAATATTATTTTCCAAAAAATAAAAATAATGTAAAATATTATAGTTAAAAATACAAAAAATTATTGTATAATTAAGAAACAAAACATTAAGGAGATAGAATGGCAAATATTAAATCAAAAATAACAAGAATCAAAACAAATGAAAAATCTAGAATAAGAAATAATGCTATTAAATCAAGAGTTCGTGGAGCTATTAAAAAAGCTAAACTAGCTGCAGTGCAAAATGCTACTAATGTAAATGAATTAGTTGCTAAAGCACATAAAGAAATTAATACTGCTGTTTCTAAAGGTGTTTTACACAAAAACAATGGTTCTAGAAAAACTTCAAGACTTGATGCTTTTGTTTCCAAACATTTAAGTGCAAATGTTGCTTAATTAAGATAATTAAAAACTCCAAAAGGAGTTTTTTTATTTATCTATTTTGCTTTGAATATACTTTAAATATTTTTTATTAAAAATATAGGTTTCCTTATAATACAAATTAATTAAAAATTTTAATTCTTCAAAAACAACATCAATAGTTTTTTGAGAATATTTCATTTTCTTTGCGTTTGATAAAAACTCTATTTTATCTATTATGTTTAAATCTTTATTAGGATAAACCTTAATATCTAAATCAAAATCAATGAATTTTACAGTGTGTTCTTCTACAAAAAAAGGAGATGCTAAATTTATATAGATATAAAATTTTTTGTTAACAATAGTTACTAAAGCATTAAAAAAATGTTTTTTATGAAAAAATCACAGTGTGTCTTCTCTAATAGATCATTTTTGAAAGTTTTTTTCCATAACTTTTGTTTTATTATTCATATAAAGTACAACATGATTTTCAGTTTCTTGTAATATTTTTCCACCACTTCACTGTCTATATAATTTTCCATTATATTTATATGCTTGTATATTAACAAAATTTTTATATTGCATTTTACTCCTTGATAATTTTATTGTTTCTTATTGTTAAAGATTCACTATTAGTTAAAAAACTTCTACTTGAACTTGGACCATAATTAGAATTACTTGAAAAATTATTTAAATTATGTAGTTCTTTTTCTTCTATTTTACCATTATTATTTAAGTCTTTTCACAACATAGGTTTAAAATCCATATTCATCTCTTCCATATTTAAATAACTATTTGTATAGTAACTTAAATATTTTTCTTCTGGAAAAAGACTATAATCTTGATCATTTTTATTTAATTTAGCTTTTAAATTATTACTTTCATTATAAACTAAATTTAATTTTATAAAGGAATTTTCCTTATTTTTGAAAATTAAGCCATCATATTTTTCTTTTGTATAACCACTAAAAAATAATTTATTATTATCTATATTTGCTTCTAATTTATCATTAATATATGTTCTATTATTTAAATTATAAATCCCACTGATATTCAATTTATAATTCATTATTTCTAAAAAATGAATAAATAAATCTTTAATTTTATTGTCCAATTTAATTACTGAATCATTTTTTGTAATATAACCACCAAAAGCAGAATCATTAATAATAAAATTATCTTCTAAATGTGTTAAACCATCTTCTCTAGTTAAAGTTGTTGTTCATAAAGAGTCATTTAAATAAAAATTTTTATCATTATTTAAATTATTTCTTTTTTCTATATAAAAATGTTTATATGCTTCGTTTGCAAAAAACTCTTCAAAGGAAAAATAATAACTTAAAGGAATAAAATTATTTAAGTTTTTAAATTTTTCATTCATAATTTGCAAATTTTTATTTTCAAAATTTATTTCATTTAACTTATTTGTTAATGATTTTTCCAAAATTTCTTTTATTGTAACATCGTTAAAAATATTACTTGAATTTAATAAATTTTTATTTGGGAAATAATTTGAAAATCTGTCATCTGTTATTCTTAAATCACTTAAAAAGTTATCTATAAATTCTTTATTATAAGTTTTAGTTGATTTACTGTTTTTGATTGTATATCCTTGTTTATAATTGGAAAGATAAGTGGAATCGATATAATGAAAATATTCATGATATAAAATTTGAAACAAAACTTCTATTCTGTCATCTTCATTTTTTATGTTTTGTAAAGAATCAGAATTTAAATATATTTCTCTAGTGTTTGAAATAAAAAAACCCTGTCTTTCCTTTGTATTTGAAAATTCTTTTAAATTTTTATCAATTATTATTTTATTTAAAAAATTTATTTCTGATCCATAAAATAAATCTTTTTTAATTCTTTCATAAAACTTTTGAAGTCCATTTTTAGATAAAAAATAATCTTCTTTTTTATATTCAATCAAATCAAAATTAAAATATTTTTGCTCTATTTTTATAAATTCTTGTTCTTTATTTTTTGAATAATCACAAGAAGTAAAAACAATAGCAGGCAAACTAAAAGAAAAAAAATACAAAAATGATTTTATTTTTTTATTAAACATATTAAAGTTAATCTTTCTACTATTTTTATTAAATTATAAAACTTTCTATCTTTTTGTATTAAAAATATTTATATTTCTTTTTATTAAATAAAAATACCGGTGTAAAATCACTGGTAAATTTATACTTACTTGATATTGTTATTACTTTTCAATTAATAAGAATCATTACATAAGAAAACTTTTTACATTTTATTTTTCTTTATTTAGTTCATGAAATTCAAAAGCAAGTGGAAATTTTTCATTATTTTCTTCTTCATTATATTTTTCTTGATCATTATAATTATTTAAATTAGATAAAATTAAGTCTTTAAGATTATTTGATTTAGGTATTTTTATTTCTACTTCTTTTATATCATCAGTAAATGGACTGCTTACATCTAAAAATAGAGAAAATAATATTATTTTATTTGAGAAATAATTTTTTAATTTTTCTTTAATTGTTTCTTCTGTATCTTTATCTGTTTTTTTGATAATAGCATTTATTAAATACTCTTTTATTAAACTAAAAGGATTATTAGTTAAAATTTTTTCACTTTTAATATTTTCACGAAAAAGTGGAATAACATGTGTATCATTCATATCTTTTTTATTAAAAGTTTTCAATGCAAAAGAAGTTCTTAAATCATTCATAATGAAGTTGAATTGATCTATATTACTAATAGCTATAAATTGTCCTAAATGATTTAAATCAAAGTTAAAAATGTGTTTTTTATCTTCTTCACCAAATGGTGATAAACTAAAATAATATTTTGAATTTTCTTTTTTAAAAGGATTTTCGAAGTAAAAAGTAGTTAAATGATTTTTATCTACTTCTCATTTTCCATCAACGCCTAAAAAATCTTTTTTATATTTTATTTCATTTCATTCTTTAAATAATTCATTAGGGTTATGATATTTATTGTGAGTTGGTTTTTCAAAAATAAATTTTGATTCATTATCTTTTTTCTGTATATTTTCTTTATTTTCATTACAAGAAATAAAAGAAAATAAAGATAAACCACCAGTTACAATAGGAATTAATAATTTAATTTTTTTCATTTTTATTTACCTTTACTATTTTCTTTATCTAATTCATGAAATTCGAAAGTTAATGGGAGATTGTTTTTTGGAATATATTGCCCATTGCTTTTATTCTTTAAGTTTAATTGAACTAAATCTTTTAAATTGTTTGTTTTAGGAAATTTTATATTTACCTGTTTAACATATTCCTTAACTCCATCTCTATCATCTATAAATAAAGAAAAGATAAGGATTTTAGTTTCAAAATATTTTTTTAATTTATTTTTTATGTTTTCTTCTGATTCGCCATCATTTATCTTGATTATTTTATTTAGCAATCTTTCTTTCATTAAATAAAAAGGATTGTTAGTTTTTATATTTTTATCCAAATTTTCATCATAAAAAATAAGAGCTATATTAGCTGGTGCTGTTGTTGTTTTAAGAAAAAAAGAAGTTCTTAAATCATTCATAAAGAAGTTGAATTGATCTATATTACTAATAGCTATAAATTGTCCTAAATGATTTAAATCAAAGTTAAAAATTTCTTTTTTATCTTCTTTAACAAAAGGAGATAAATTAAAATTTTGCTTTTCATTTTGTTGTGTATAAGGATTTGCAAAATAAAAAGTATCAATATGATTGTTATGTACTTCTCAAACATTATCTTTTTCTAAAAAATCTTTTTTGTATTTTACTTGATTTCATTCTTTAAATAATTCATCAGGATTATGATATTTATTGTGAGCAGGTTTTTCAAAAATAAATTTTGATTCATTATCTTTTTTCTGTATATTTTCTTTATTTTCGTGACAAGAAACGAGAAAAGATGATATTGAAATTGTTGTAAGTACTGGTAATAATAATTTAATTTTTTTCATCTTTATTTTTCCTTAACTATTATCTTTTTCTAATTCATAAAAATCAAAAACAAGTGGATCATCTCAATCGCGATCATATTTATCTTGATTTTTATTAGTAGTTAAATTTGCTTCAATTAAATCTTTAAGATTATTTGTTTTAGGAAATTTTATATCAACAGTTTTTAGTTCTTCAGTAAATCTGTTTCTTGTTTCTGTAAAACAAGAAAATAATACTATCTTTTTAGAGAAATAATTTTTTAATTTTTCTTCTATTACTTTTTTATTATTTAAATCAGTTGTTTTAATCATAGATTCAACTAATGATTTTTGTATTACATAAAACGGATTATTAGTTTCAAAATTATTTAAAAAATCATAATCAAAAAATAGAAGAGAAGTATCAACTTTGTTTAAATTTTTAAAATTAAAAGCAGTACGTAAATCATTCATAAAAAATTTAAATTGATTATAGTTACTTATTGCTATAAATTGACCCAAATGGTTTAAATCAAAGTCAAAAATGTGTTTTTTGTCTTCTTGATTAAATGGAGATAAACTAAAATCATATTTGGAATTTTCTTTTTTAAAAGGATTTTGAAAGTAAAAAGTGGTTAAATAATTTTTATTTAAATCTCAAACACGATTATCGTACAAAAAATCTTTTTTGTATTTTATTTCATTTCATTCTTTAAATAATTCATCAGGATTATGATATTTATTGTGAGTTGGTTTTTCAAAAATAAATTTTGATTCATTATCTTTTTTCTGTATATTTTCTTTATTTTCGTGACAAGAAACGAGAAAAGTTGATACTGAAATTGTTGTAAGTACTGGTAATGTTAATTTAATTTTTTTCATTTTTATTCTCCTTAACTATTCTCTTTTTCTAATTCATGAAATTCAAAAGCAAGTGCATTATTATCTTTGTCTGAAATATATTTATTTTGATTTTTTTCATTAGTTAAATTTGCTTCTATTAAATCTTTAAGATTATTTGTTTTAGGAAATTTTATGTGAACATTTTTTATTACTTCAATATAATAACTTCTTCCATCAGTAAATAAGGAAAATAACACTATCTTCTTGGAAAAATAATTTTTTAATTTTTCTTCTATTACTTTTTCATTATCTAAATCAGTTGTTTTAATCATTGATTGAATTAATGAGTTTTTTATTGCATAAAATGGATTGTTAGTTTCAAAATCGTCAACATCATAGAAGTGAATAAAATATGGAATTCAATCATTTCCATTAATTGATTTAAAATTTTTAAAATTAAAAGCAACGCGTAAATCATTCATAAAAAATTTAAATTGATTATAGTTACTTATTGCAATGAATTGACCTAAATGATTGTAATCAAAATCAAAAATATGTTTTTTATCTTCTTGACTAAAAGGGGATAAACTAAAATCATATTTTGAATTTGCTTTTTTAAAAGGATTTGCAAAGTAAAAAGTAGTTAAATGATTTTTATCCACTTTTCATTTTCCATCAACACCTAAAAAGTCTTTTTTGTATTTAACTTGATTTCATTCTTTAAATAATTCATCAGGATTATGATATTTATTGTGAGTTGGTTTTTCGAAAATAAATTTAGATTCATTATCTTTTTTCTGTATATTTTCTTTATTTTCGTGACAAGAAATAAAAGAAAATAAAGATAAACCACCAATGACAACAGGGATTAATAATTTAATTTTTTTCATTTTATTCTACTAAATGACTTATAGCAACTTCATCATCTAATTGTGAGATGGATGAATTTTGTTTATAAAGATAATATCTATATTTTCCTGATTTACTTATTTTGATATTTAAAATTTCTTTATTAGATTTAACTGATGTAGTTTCTTTAACTTTTTCTCATTCTTTTGTTTGGCTATTTCAATATTCTAAAACAATATTGAAATCTGTTACAACATTATTATTTTTAAACTCTTCTTCAAAGTAATTTTTATCTTTTTTACCAATATATATATTTTCAGGAATTTCTTTTTCAAAACCATTAAATAATCATGCTGAACTAATTTTTAGTATTGAATTATCTTTTAATTCTAATTCTTTTACAGTTTCATCCAATTTCCCTTTTTCTCTATCTCCTTTTATTGTAAATTCTCTTAAACTATCTACTGCCTCTTTTGCTTTTTTATAGTTTAAAATTCCTGCTCCAAAATCTTGATTATAACCTGTTCCATTAATTAAATTTTTACTAAATTCATTAAATAAATCAGATGAAACACCTATTAAAGAAAATATTGATACTGGTTTATTTCTAACTTTTGGAAAATTTCTATATAACTTAGAAATTACTCCTGTTACTAGTGGAGCAGCAAAACTTGTACCTTGCTCATCTTTAGAATTTTCAATAAATTTAAAATCATAATTTGTTCCTGGAGCAGCTACTGTAATATTTGGATAATCTTGTGAAAAATAGTAAGAGTTACTAGAGTTAACTGAAAAAGAAGTAGATTTTTTTGTTTCTGTGTCAAGTGCTGCAACTTTTATTGTATTTAAACCTAATTTCATTCCGTGAAAATTGTTGTTTATGTAATCATCTTTATGATTTCCTGCAGAAAATACAAAAATAATTTTATATTTTTTAGTAAATAAATCTAAAAAATATGCAATGTTATCATAAGAAGTTCTTAAAGTAATTGGGGAATATGGATTAGGAGAACCATAACCAAAACTTCCGTTTATTACTTGAATTCCTTTTGAAACTGAAGTTTTTAAGAGTTTTTCTAAATTATACATATTATTGAAAGTAAAAGTATATTTAGAACTATTAATTCTCCTGGTTGAAAGTAACAAATCATAAATTTTTGCAAAAGGATCGACTCCTTCTTTAGAAGAAATTAAACTAGCTACTTCTTCCTTATGATCCATTTGTTCTTCTATTGGAGTTTTAGTTTCAGAAACCAAATTATTAAATTTAAATAAATTATTATCTTTTCTTAAATTAATATTTTCAAGAACTCCTACTTTTGTTCTATAAACCCCTTCTGGTTCATTAGTTTTTTTATCAATTTTTACTTTTGTTTCATCATAGTCATCATTAATTAAATCTAATTGTTTTCTAAAATGTGTTTTGTAGTCTGAAGTAGATAAATAATATCAACTTTCTTCTTTCTTTTTGGGTTCTTCTTTTTTAGTTGAAGTAGAACTGGATGATGAACTTGAAGAATAGGAATTTTTGTGTTGTCTATAAGTTCAATCATTGCTACTATAAGGATTATAGTTGCTAGAGCTTGTACTTGCTTTTCCTGTATCTTGATCGTATAATAGACATTTTCCCAAATCATCTGGTTTATCAATACAATACTTAGTAATTAATCTTTCAGCTACATCTTTAAAAGATAAAGTCGCTACTATTTGTTCTTTAGAATAGTTAGCAAATTCTTTTTTATTATCTAAAAATTCTGCAAATTTATTTGCATCTTCTAAGTCTACTTCTACACTTATCATAGGAAGAATTTCAGAATAGTAAGAATATTTAACAATATTTTTATCTTTAAGTTCGCTTAAAAGTAAATCTAAAACTTTTTTATTTTCTTTTGAATATTTTTCAATTTTGAGATTATTATCTAAATTATCATCTACAAAGACATTTGTATATAATCTAAACACTTCTCTCTTTGGTAGAGATTCAACAAAATCACTTACCATTTTATCTTCTTGTGTTGGATTTTCTGAAAAACTTTCAGTTGAATAATTTTTTAATTTACTTAAAAATTCATAAATATTTAATTTTTTGTTTTCTTTATTATTTTTTTGTTGTGAATCATTAAGATTCATACTTACACCTAAAACAAATGGACTTAATAATCCAGTTATTGGCATAAGAGTAAATAAAAATTTATTTTTCTTTTTCATAATTTTCTCCTTTATTTTATTTAAAAAGGTTGCAAAAAATCCTAAACTTAATTAGGATTTTCTTTTTAGTTTATTATTTAATTAAATAGATAAATTTATTTTAAAGTCCTAAAAAAGTAAAAATGAAAATACTGGTTAATTTTAATAATTAACTTGTTTATATTACGAATGATAATATTTTTAGTTATTTTCATTTTTCCTCCTGCAACCATAATTTCATTATAATACTTTTTTGCAAAAATTTCAAAATAAAAATAAAAAAATATGCTATATTATGCTAATAATATTTTTTCTGCATTTTCTGTTAAAACTAACTTTTATTAAAAGATGTTTTTTGTTAAGAAAGAAAGTCTTTTATTTAATGATATCTTATTATTTTGGTTTTTAGAATTTTGTGTTGAAATTTATTTATTTCTTGTTTAAAAAATAAATTTTAGTATTATTTTGATATGAGATTAAGAAATATACCAAATGCAACAGAATTACTTTTAGAAAGCGAATATTTAATAACTGAATTTCCTTTTAAAGTGAATTCTAACACTGTACTTGAAATGGGTATGGGAAAAGGTGAAATGTTAGTTCAACTTGCTCAAAATAATCCTAATATTATGTATATAGGAATTGAAAAATATCCAACAGTTGCTTTAAAATCTATGAAAAAAGCCAAGAAATTAAATTTAAAAAATTTTAAAATAATTAATAAAGATATTGCAGAATTACCTAATTTATTAGAAGGAAAAGTAGATTTAATTTGACTAACTTTTTCAGATCCTTGACCTAAAAAAAGACACTATAAAAGAAGACTTACTTACAAAGATTTTTTAAATATTTATCAAAATTTATTATCTCCAAATGGTTTATTAAAATTTAAAACTGATAATGATGGTTTGTTTGAATATAGTATTGAATCTATACAGGAATTTGGGGCAAATATTATAAATCTAACAAGGGATTTTCATAATAGTGACCTTTCTAAAAATAATATTATGACAGGTTATGAAAAAAAATGATCAGATAAAGACAAAAATATAAATTATTTGGAAGTTAAATTTAATAAATAATTATGTATATAAATAATAAGAATTATCTTTTTTGAAATTATTTTACTAACTTAAAACTTTCAAAAGAGGAAGTGTAATAAATTTTGTGTAAAAATTCCTCAAT
>NZ_JBTGVC010000012.1:0-33666 GCF_054343375.1 Mycoplasma sp. Z386 | reverse complement strand
TTTATGTCTGTGTTTTTTTATAAAAATACTATACATTAAAAATTATTATTTTATCTTTTATGTAGATTTTCTTTTTAATTTCTTTATTATCAATATTTTTTATTACATTAGGTTCGCTTAAAGCTTTAGTAAAAAGAGAATCTTCTGTATCGGTTTCTTCTTTTTCTATTACTGCTCTAACTTTTCCATTAATTTGAATCGGTAATTTAATTTTCTTATTTAAAATTAAATTCTCTTGCAAAATTGGTCATGATTGCTTGCTTATTTCATTTGCTTGTAATCTGCTTAACAATTCTTCTGAAAGATGTGGTGCTAAAACAGAAAGCATTATACAAAAATCAATTAACATTTGTTTGTTGGAAATTTTTTCAGTTTTATATAAACCATTTATGAAAACCATAAGTTTACTAATAGCAATATTGAATTTTAAATTTTCAATTGCGATTGTAACTTCTTTAATAGTTTCCTGTCATAAAGAAATCATCTCTGAATCATCAAAATTTGCATCAATTAAATCATTATTTGCGAATTTATCTAAAATAACTTCAACTCTATCTAATCATCTTCTTATCCCTTGGATTGCATCTGTACTTCATTCTTTTGTATCAGTTAATGGTCCCATAAACATTTCATAAACTCTTAAAGTATCTGCACCATATTCGTTTACGATATCATCTGGGTTTATAACATTTCCTCTACTTTTAGACATTTTTTGCCCATCTGTACCTAAAATCATTCCTTGATTTACAACCTTAAAGAAAGGTTCATCATTAGGTAAAATCCCTATATCATAAAGGAATTTGTGTCAAAATCTAGAATAAATTAAATGTCCTACAGCATGTTCTTGACCACCAATGTATAAATCTACAGGAAGTCATTTTTTAAATCTTTTATATGCTTCTGGACTATCTATATTTAAATATGATCCATCTTCATTTTTAAGAATAAAAGCTAAAAAGTATCAAGAACTACCAGCTCACTGTGGCATTGTATTAGTTTCTCTTCTGTATTTTTTGCCATTTTTTTCAAAGTATAATCACTCTTTGTTATTTGCTAAAGGAGACTCTCCTGTTTTAGAAGGTTTAATATTTTGCATATATGGTAATTCTACAATTCCTTCATCTATGTAAATATTATCTTCTTCATCAAAATAAACTGGGAATGGTTCACCTCAATATCTTTGTCTTGAAAAAATTCAATCTCTTAGTTTGTAACTTATTTCTTTTTCAGAAATTCCCTTTTCATTTAATAATTTATAAATTTCTTCTTTTGCTTTTAAAATTTCTAAACCATTAAACTCTTCCGAATTAATTAATTTATTATCTTGCACAACTTTAATTATCTCTAAATCATATTTTTTAGCAAAATCATAGTCTCTTTCGTCTTCTCCAGGAACTCCCATAACAGCACCCGTTCCATAAGAATTTAAAACGTAGTCAGCAATTCAAATTGGAATTTTCTTATTATTTAAAGGATGGATAGCATATAAACCTGTAAAAATACCGTGTTTTTCTTTATTATTGGAAACTCTATCTCTTTCACTTAAAGTTTTAGTAAAGTCAATAAATTCTTTTATTTTTGGATTATTAATAATCACATCTACTAATTTGTTTTCTGGAGAAATAGCAATAAAAGTAACGCCAAATAATGTATCAATTCTTGTTGTAAACACTTCTATAATTTCACTATTATTTTCGATATGAAACTTAATTGTATGACCTTCAGATTTTCCTATTCAATTTTTTTGTAATTCTTTTAATGAATCCGAAAATTCTAAGTCATTTAATCCTTCTAACAATTTATCTGCATAATTAGTAATTTTTAAAACTCATTGTTTCATTGGTTTTCTAATAACTGGAAAACCACCTCTTTCACTAACTTTATTTCCTTCGTTATCAGTTATCACTTCTTCATTAGCAAGAACGGTCCCTAATTCTTCACACCAATTAACATCAACTTCTTTTATTTCTGCTAAATTATGTTCATATAATTTTTTAAATATTCATTGTGTTCATTTGTAAAATTTAGGATCAGTAGTATCCACCTCTTTAGATCAGTCATATGAAAAACCTAAACTTTTTAACTGTTTTTTAAAAGATTGAATATTACTTTGTGTAAAAGAAGCAGGGTGATTTCCTGTTTTTAGTGCATATTGCTCTGCTGGTAAACCAAAAGCATCTCATCCCATTGGATGAAGAACATCAAAATTATTTAGTCTTTTATATCTTGCTATTATATCTGTTGCTGTGTAACCTTCTGGATGTCCAACATGCAAACCTGAAGCGGATGGATATGGAAACATATCAAGAACATAAAATTTTTTTTCTTTATTTTCTGTTGTTTTAAATGAATTATTAATTTCTCAGTGTTTTTGTCATTTTTTTTCTATTTCTTTGTGATTATACATAATATTATTATTATATAAAAAAAACAATTTTGAAAAAATTTATTTTTGTGTTTTAAATCTTTTCAAAATCATTTCTTTTTCAATTGCACTTATTTCCATTTTTTTAATTTCAGATAACTCTTCTTCATATTTTTGTGCAAATTCTGAAGTTGGTTTTATAACTGGTTTTTTAGGAGCAAATAATTCACAAGCTTCATTTGCTTTTTCAATAGAAATTTCATAAGTACCTATTTTGTTAGCTAATTTAATAGTATCATTTTTGTTAAAAGTTAATAATGGTCTATATATTTGTAAACTTGTTTGACTACCAATAACATCCATTGATTCCATAGTTTGAGATGCAACTTGCCCTAAATTTTCTCCATTAGATATAGCTATGTAACCAAATTTTTTAGCTAAAATATCTGCTATTCTATAAAAACTTCTACGCATTAGATTTATTTTATAAGACTGGTCAGAAACTAAACCGATGTAATTCATTAAATCTGTATAGTTTATTTGAAATAATTTAGAACCACCTTGATAATTAGATAACAATTGAATAATTTTATCTACTTTTTGAACTGTTTTTTCATCAGTGTGTGGTGGTGTTATAAAAGACAAGAAATCAATATGCACACCTCTTTTCATCATTTCAAAAGCTGCAACTGGAGAATCAATTCCTCCAGAAATTAAATGTAAAACTTTACCAGAAATACCAACAGGTAAACCATCTAATCCTTTATAAAATTTAGAAAAAACATAAGAATATTTTTCTCTAACTTCAATATTGATTTGTTGATCAAAATTTTCCAAATCTACCTTTATTTCCTGTTTTTTTGCAAATAATTCGGTAGCAACTTCTTTTATAATTTCTTGTGAATTTAAAGGGAATTTTTTTCAGTTTCTATGACAATTTAATCTAAATTTTAAAAGATTATCATCAAATTGTCTTAAAACTTCTTCTTTTATGCTTTCTATATTAGTTTCTACTCTTTTTACAGGAGAAAAAGAAGAAATACCAAAAACTTTAGATAAATTTGCTAAAGTTTTTTCGCTATAAGGTAAATACATTCTATCAAAACTTACTTCTGGAATTTCCCCTGTAATTTTTATTATGTTTTGCTTCAAAGTGTTTATAAATTGTTTTCTATTACCACCTTTTAAAACTAATTCACCATATCTTATTAAAATTAAATCATACATATTATATTATTTCCTTTTCTAAAAATTTTACTATATTTTCTAATGCTTGTGGATAGTTTCCTTGTCTATGCATTTCTTCTGCTATTTTAAAACTGGCATCCAGTTTGTTTTTAGAACTCCTAAAAACATTCATATTTTTATATAAAAAATTTAATATTTCTTTGTATAAAAAATCAGTAAATATTTCTATATTATTTGTCAATAAATCATTTAACTTTTTAATATAAATTATTTTTTGGTCATTTTTTTCTTCATTTTCTATCAATAGAAACAAATTCAATATTTCTTTTTTGAAATTTTCATTTATATTTTCTTTATGTTTATTTACCAAAAAATCAGTAATTATTTCTTTTTGTAAAGAAAAATTGTTTAATAAATTCTTTTCTTTTAATTCAAAAAAATAAATATTTTTTAAAGCGATTAACTTAAAATCTATAATTATGAATTTTTCAAAAATACTTTTTATTTTTTCTATTTGTTCAAGATAAGTTTCTTTATTTAATAAAATATCTTCTAATAATAAATTTATATTATCTAATTCTTCTTTTGCTTGTATAAATGCTGTATTTTCTTTATTTTCTATGAAAAGAAGTAACTCATTTTTTTTCCTTGCTGTTCTATTTTTTATAATCAAAATGTTTTCTATTACTATTTCTTTAGATCTTTTTTCTTTTTCTATTTTTTCTTTGTTTTCTAATGTTAATTTATAAATAAATTTTAAATTAATATTAACTTTTTCAATATCAATTTCTTTATGTGCTTTCTTGACATTATTAAAAAGAATTTCTACTTGCTTTTTGTATTCTTCAAAAGAAAAAACTCTTTCCAATTGAAATTCTTCTTTGTTTTCAAAATAAAAATTTTTTAATGATTCAAAAATATTTGTCAAATTGTTGTCTATTTCGTTAGTAAATTTAACTACATAATTTAAAATTTTAAATAAATGAATTATATTTTCTTTATTTTCAATTAGTTTTTTGATATTTTCTTCTTTTTTATAGTTTAAATAATAATTTTGAGAAATAAAAACATTGTTGTTTGATATTTTTTTAATTAGTTTATCAATTTTTGCATGAATATATTTTATTTTGTCTTCATTGTTTTTAACAAATGTATTAGCTTTATGAAGATCTTGAGTCATTTTATTATAGTATCCTAAAAAAAACTTATTATTCTCAAAAATATAGTTATATTTTTCTTTTAGTTCTTCTAATATTTGAACTCTATCTGTAAAATAACTGTTAAGTTTTAACTCTATAACTTCATAAGAATGATTTATAATATTTGCTTTTTCAATTCTGCTTAAAAATTTAGTTTCTTCTTCGTTTTTATCTTTATGTTTTTTAATTATTTCTTTTAATTCAACTTCTTTTTGTTTTTCTTCTTCGTTTTTTAAATGCTCATGCTTAAAATAAATTTTTATTTGATTTATTAAAATATCAATTTCGTTTTTTATAGAATTGTTTTTTTCATTTTTTTTAACTTGTTCTTTTTTATTTCTTTCTTTTTCTTTTCTTCTTTTTTGTAAAACAAAAATAAGGATAATTAATCCAGTTATCAATAATAAAACTAAAAATCCCAATAAAAAAAATAAAAAATACTTCATTTGCTATTAAATTATACAAAAATGATGTAAAATATTAAAGCAATAAACACAGCTAAATAATATATATTAATATTTTTTAAATTTGTTTTAAATTTGGAAGTAAACTTTGCTGGATGTCGAAACCATTAAATTTAAAAAAATAATATGGAATTATTTCTTAACGTTTTTTGCAGAAAGAGGAAAAATGTCAAGATATACTGGTCCAATTTTCAAAAAATCAAGAAGATTAGGATTTTCAATTTTAGAAACTGGTAAAGAATTTGCAAAAGGTAAAAAAAGAACTTACGCTCCTGGACAACACGGACAAAAGAAAGTTAAATTATCTGATTATGGATTACACTTACACGAAAAACAAAAGGTTCGTTTTATGTATGGTTTAAATGAAAGACAATTCAAAAACACTTTCTTTAAATCTTCAAAACGTAAAGGTGTTGCTGGAACAAACTTCTTACAAATGTTAGAAACAAGGTTAGATAATATTGTTTACAGAGCAGGATTTGCTACAACAAGAAGACAAGCAAGACAATTAGTAAATCATGGTCACTTTACTTTAAATGGAAAAAAAGCAGATATTCCTTCAATGCAAGTTTCAATTAATGATGTAGTTGAACTAAAAGAAAAATCAAGAAAAAACGTTCAAATTACTGCAGCACTTGAATTAAAACAAAAAGCAGAATGAATTGAATATAAAGATTTTAAAGCTACTTTAAAAAGATTACCAGAAAGAAGAGAATTAAGTCAAGAAATCAATGATGCTTTAATTGTTGAGTTCTACAACAAATAATAATTTCAACACAGGAATTCTCCTGTGTTTTTTTGTCAAAAACTTGCTTTTTTTTTTTTTTTTGTAAAATCTAATTGGTATCTAATAATTAAATTAGATAGAAATTAGATTTAATTAGTTAAGTGGCAAAATTAGCTAATTATAGTATTCTTTTATATATTTAAAATTATTAGATACAACTAAATGCTCCTAGTATTTATATTTGAATTGGAAAATAAGCACAATCTGTATGTGAGAAAAACAGGAACATAATTATTTAGTTCCTGTTTTAATATTTCTTTTTTTCACTTTTTACTATTAATAGCACTATAATTAAAATATAAGGAATTAAAATGAAAAAAGATAAAAATCACATTGACACAATGAAACCGTTTTTTCCGGAAGAATCAATAACATTTGATAGATTAGAAGATGATTTTCACAAACATCCAGTCATTATTTTTTATAACGAATGGGAAGAAATATATTATTACTTAAAATGTCGCAGTTCTATAAAACATAAAAATTTCAGACACGAACTTAATGGTGAATATCTAATTAAAAAGGCAAATAATGGATTATTAAATCACGATAGTTTTATAGATACTGCTCAAATTTATAAAATTTTTGAAAAAGATTTATTTAAAGTTTTTGATAAAAATAATTTACTTTATTTAGATACCAAATTTCTAGATTTAGATGATATTAAAAACATTTATTTTATGCTTTGAGATAATCTCAAACAAAATCCACCATATGTTTCTTTAAGTGAAATTTCTATAAAAAATGACCAAATTTATTCTAAAACACTTTATTGCCATAAAGATTTTTTAACTAGAGATTTTAATCACTTTAAAAATTCAAATAACAGTGAAGAGTCAATTTTAGAAAAGGAAAAATTGGTTTTAGATATCTTAAACAACAGAAACACATTAAAACAAACTTTATTAGAAATCAAAAATATTTATTTAGGTACAAATAGCGAATATAAAGAATTAATGGAAGAAATTGATTATTTTGAACAACACAAAAGTTCTATAATTAATAATCATAAGTCTTTCATTGAAACTAATAATTTTAATTGCCACCATTATTGTGCATCGCAACTAAAACAGATTTTTCTTGGTTTAGAATCAAAAATAGATGTATCTAAATATGCAACAAATAATTTTAATTGTTTTCAAATGGGACAAATTCGTTTAGGTTTAGAACAAAATTTAGATGTTTCTCTATATGCTAAACCAATTTACGATAATTGACAAATGAAAGAAATAAGAGAAGGATTATTATCTAATATAGATGTTCTAAAATATGCTGATCCAAAAATTTCATCTGAAGAAATGAAAAATATTCGCTTAACATTGCAAAAAAATAAAAATCAACATTAGTTGATTTTTTGTTTAGTGTTTTTGCTTAAAAATTTTACAAATTCATTATAACGTAAAAAAGTATTATTTATTTTTAAGGTTTGCAATTGCTCTGGATTAAATAATTTTCTTGGAACTTCAAAAGCAATGTAACTAAAAGATGGTTCTACATAATTTGCTGTTTCATCTGTTGGTTCGCTTTCATTATTTTCTTTTAATTTAGCGTTTAATTCTAGATTGGTAGAATAAAAATTTAAAGCATTATTTTCTTTTTGAATAATTGAATATAAAGGAAATTCCTTTTGTTTTGAATTTAAATCATTGTAATTATAATCATTAGATTTAAATAGTGATTTAAATAAAGTATCTAACGATTTTGTATGAACAAAGTTATTTAATACATAAAAATTTTCTTTTAAATTTATTTTGCTTAAATAAAAAGCTACTTTTTGATAATTAAGCAAATTATTCATATGTTCTATTTCTTTAACATTATCATTTTTTTCATAATTTATAACATAGTAAAATAAAGTTTGTTTAAGATTATCTATATCTTTTTCATCTTTTATTAGATAAAAATCCTTAAGTTTTGTTTCATTTGAACTAACACTTGAATTACTTAAAAAGGTAAAAGTTTCATTAGATTTAACAATTTCTTTATCACCTAAATTATTAAACTCAATTTTATAATTTTCATATTGATTTTTTTCTTTGTCTTTTTCTGTTGTTGCACAAGAAACCACTGAAGTAGCAAAAATAGGAATGCTAACTAGTGAAGAAACTGAAAATAATAATTTATTTTTTAGCATAAGATTTCACCTACAAAAATAGTGTTTATAATTAATAAATTGAAATATTTTTTCTTCATTTTTTCCGTCCTTTATTTTTGTATTTACATAATAATTATATAATAATAATAATAATCTAATATATTCATAAAATAATATAAATTTATTCAAATAAATTCAATAAATACTTTTATAAAATTAAAAAAGGAATAAAAAAAAGCAGCAACTCCCTATTTTCCCATCTCTGGTATCTTCGGCGTAAAAGGTCTTAACTACTGAGTTCGGAATGGTATCAGGTGATCCCCTTTGCTATGGTCGCTTGTATATATATTACCATAAATTGTAAATTTGTCAAGATTTTTTTTAATTTTTTGTATAAATTTACAAAATTTAAAAATTAATTATAAAAAATTTTTTTTATTGTAAAATTTAAACAATTAATTAAATTTCTTTTTTTATTTTAACTTAAATTAATATATTAGGAGACATATGAAACCAACAAAATTATTTGCATTAGGTGGAATGCAAGAAATAGGTAAATCTACCCTTATAATAGAGCACGAAAATGACATAGTAATAATTGATGCAGGTATTAAATTTGCCGATACCTTTGCTACTGGAATTAAAGGAATAATTCCTGATTACTCTTATTTAAAAGAAAATCAGCACAAAATTAGAGGTTTATTTATAACTCACGGACACGAAGATCACATTGGTGGTGTTACTTATCTACTACAAGAAGTTCATATTCCTAAAATTTTTGCACCAAGAATTGCTATTCAATATTTAAAAGCTAAATTTGAAGATAGAGGTATTAGAAAAAAAGTAGAGTATGTAGAAATTGAAAGAGATGCTGTTCATACTTTCAATACACTAGAAGTAGATTTTTGAACTGCTCAACATTCAATTCCTGATGCTTTTGGAATAAGAGTTAAATCTCCAAATGGTTCCATTATGTGTACCGGAGACTTTAGATTTGACTATACACCCATTGGAAATCTAACCGATTTTAGCAAACTAGAACAAATAGGTAAAGAAGATTTAAGTGTGCTTCTTTCCGATTCTACAAATGCAATGAGACCTTTTCACTCACCAAGTGAAAAAGATATCTTAAAAGATATAGAAGCTCATATGCTAGATGCTAAAAAGAAAATAATAATTACTGCTTTTGCTTCTAACTTAACCAGAGTTAAAGTTATTATTGAACTTGCTGCTAAACTTGGTAAAAAAGTTGTAACTTTTGGAAGATCAATGGTAAATGGAGTACAAATAGGAAGAAAAATGGGATATATTGATGCTCCTAACGATGTTTTTATTGATAAGAAAAACATTTCAAAATACCAAGATAGCGAACTTGTTATTTTAACCACAGGTTCACAAGGTGAACAGATGGCTGCTTTAACCAGAATGTCACAAGGAAAACATCCACAAATAACCTTAAAACACGGAGATATGATTATTTTTTCTTCTTCTCCAATCCCTGGAAACAGAATCAAAATTGAATTATTAGTTAATAAACTATATAAAACAGGTGCTATTATTAAAGAAAATGGGGTTGATGGTTATCTCCATACTTCAGGTCATGCTTATAAAGAAGAACACGAAAAAATCTTTAGATTAACCAAACCAACATACTTTGTTCCTTACCATGGAGAATTTAGGATGTCAGTAGTTCATGGACAAACTGCCATTGAAAACGGAGTAAATCCTAATAATGTAATAATTCCAAGAATAGGTGAAGTATTACATTTAATAAACAAAAAACTCGTAACTACAAAGGAATTTATTAATCCAGGACCAATTTTTATTGATGGAGATGTGGTTTCCAAAGTTAATGTTTCTTTAATGAAAGAAAGAGTTGCTTTAGGTGAAAATGGTTTTGTTTATATTGCTATTGCAATAGATAGAAATAAAAACATTATAGTAGGAAAACCAAGAGTAGTTTCTAGAGGTTGCTTCTATGTTAAAACATCAACCGATTTTGTTGAAGAAATCAAGAGATTAGTTCATGGAGCTGTTTTATTTACAATCAAAAATAAAGAAGATTGAACAGTTCCTGAATTAAGACAGTTAATAAAAGATCGTTTAATTCCTTTCTTTTATAAAGAAAAAAGAAGAAATCCTATAATTATTTCTTCCTTCTTATTTACAGATGATAAGAAAAATCCTTTAGAAGGATTTGAAAGACAAAAAGAAACAGAAGAAGACAATGAATTTGCTGATGAAGACGACTTAGACGAATAGAAAAATAACACTTTTTTTAAGTGTTATTTTCTTTATTCTTCAATATCTATTTGTGCAAGTTCAACAACTAATTCATCTTTTGAAATGGTTAATGAATCATTTTTTAAATCTTGTTCAATTTGTTCTAAATATAAAGCTTTTTGCTTGTTTGTTTCTCTTTTTTTAGAGAAAGCAAATAATGTAGCTGCTGCTGTTAAAAACGCCATTATTGTAGTTATGATTGAAATTGTTACAAATAATCAAACTGCTGTTAAATTTGGGTTTTTAGCAATAGCATAAGCAGATAACAATCCATTAAATGCACTCATTAAAATTAAAGCAATACTTACAATTAAGAAAGTTCATTTGGATCTTAAATACTTAGTAGTTAAACTTTTCATACTTTTTTTAGTTCTGTTTATTTCATTTGAATAATCCATAATTATTCTTCTCCTTCGTTAAGTGAATATTTATTACCAAGTATTTCAGAAACTCTATCAAAAAATAATAAATCTTTATTTTTTGCTTCTGCATATTTTCCTTCATTTGCTTCAAAAAGAACTTTTTCTAAATAAATTAAATTATTAACTTTTTGATTTCTTATTCATTTTTTCTTTACAACAAATAAAGCTAATAATCCATTTAAAATAGCTAAAGAAATTCCTATTCACAATGTGAAAATTGGTCATTGATCTACTATTTTTCCATCAACTTCTGAAGTGAATAAAAGGGCAAATCCTTTAAATTCTTCTAATCTAGAAGAAGCTAGTTTTGCAACTCCCATTAAACCAGAAAAGAAAGTAAATAATAATGAAAATAGAGCAGCTACTCAAAAAATTATTTTATAAATTTTTGCTTTTATATTAGTTTTTAAAGTTATATAATCAATAAATTCTTTTGTAGAATCAAATAATTTTACATTCATTATTTTCCACCTCCTAAAATAAATTTCTTGATTAATTGCCCTTTTGAAACTTGTTTTTTAGCTAAAAAATCTTTTTCAATTTGATTAAATTCTTTATCAAATTGTTCTTTTGAATAATTTTCATCTTCTCTTAATTTATATGTTATATATGTTATTTTTCTCATTGCTTGTTTATAATCTTTAAATTTCATTACTTCTCTATAAATAGATAAAAATAAATTAAATAAAAAGGTTAGAACGATAAAGGAAGCAAGTACAATTGTTAAACCTAATTCATCAAAAAATGATTTTCTTGTTTCTGCTGGGATAGAATTATAACGATTTACTTCTATAACAATAACTGTTATCGCAATTGTAATAATAGTTAAATTTAAAATTATTAAAGCTCATTTAATAAAATTATCTAAAATAGAAGAATATTTTGCTTCTTTTGCTAATTTTCTTTTTTTGCTTTCTACATATTCAAGCAATTGAATATTAATATTTTTCATTTTTCCTCCGACGGCACATATTATACTTTATTTTTTAAAAATAAAATAGTAAAATATATATGAGTTTTAAACTCAAATTAGGAGAAATTTTTTATAAATATGGATCAATTTATCAAAACAGTGAGTAACCAATCCCTATGGGGAGCAATAATTGCTTCTATCGGGATTATTACAATAGGTTACTTATTCGCAAAATTTAAAATTTTAAAACAAGAAGGTAAAGGAATTATAAATCAAATTGTTTTATTAATTGCTTTACCTGCTCTTGCACTAAACGGTTTTATGAAAACCATTACAATTAAAAGTTTAATTGAACAAGCTGTAATTCTTGGAGTCGCTTTTGCTTTTTACATAGTGCTGTGTATCATAGCACTAGTTTGAGTTAAATTTGTAAAAGTTCCCAAATTATCCAAATCTAAAGTTGTCAAAACTTTAGGTGGCAAAAATGTTACAGAATCAAGAGCTTTAGTTATTTGAATGATGTTAATTTTTGGTTCAACAACATTCTTTGGACTACCTATTATTCAAGCAGTTTATGACAAAAATGGGGTTTTAGCAGCTAACATCTGAAACATTCCATACAGAATTTTCCTTTATTCTCTATGTTTTATGTTGATGTCTGGTCTTAAATTCAATAAAGCAAACTTTTCAAAATCAATTAAAACCGCTTTATTAAATCCAATTGTTATCGCTACATTTATTGGTTTAATTTTATGATTAAGTCAATTAATTCCTGGTGGTACTTGAAATGTAGTAGATAAAAACGGTAACAAAACAGGAGTTATACTAGGGTGATTTGAATTAAGTAAAACTCTTCCTGCGTTACACAAAATAATTCAAACTCTTTCTGGTTTAGCTTCACCATTAATTTGAATAACAATTGGTATGACTATTGCTACAGTTCCTTTGAAAAACGCAATACAAGATATATGAGTTTGAATATTTGTAGCAATTAAATTAATAGCAATACCATCACTAGTTCTATTAATAATGTTACCTTTAAAATATACAGGAGTAGTTACTAGTCATGTTGCAAGTTCAATGGTTATTTTTGCTGCAGTTCCACCTTCAACAGTTGTTATTGCTTATTCCATGAAATACAAAATGCATGAAACTTATTCAGCACAGTGTTCTGCTTTAGCAACTCTTTGTGCTATTGTAATGATGCCTGTTTGAATAGTTATTTTAGGATTGGTATTTTAATGGCAAATATAAAAGTTATTTGTTTTGGAGTAAGAGAAGTGGAAAAAGAAATTTTCCACAAATTTAATAAATACAATTATGAATTAGAACTTCGTTCTGATTCATTAAATGAAAATACTGTTGATAGTGTTAAAGGTTTTGATGCAGTTATTACAAGAGCAAGCGATAAAGTTAATGCAGCTGTTGTAGAAAAAATTCATTCTTTTGGTATTAAATACATTTTAGCTAGAATTGTTGGTACAGATCATATGGATTTAGAGAAAATGAAAGAACTAGGAATCAAATCAGCAAGAGTTCCTTCATATTCTCCAACAGCTATTTCAGAATTAGCATTTTCACTTGGTGTAATGTTAAATAGAAAAAGTCTTCATTTTGCTCATAAAGGTTATAATAACGATTTTACTGTTGATCCTTTTGGTTTTGCAAGAGAATTTAAAAACACCACAGTAGGAATTATCGGAACAGGAAAAATCGGATATTGAACTGCTCACTTTTTTAAATCAATAGGTACAACAGTTCTAGGATTTGATCCTTTTCCAAATGACAAAGCAAAAGAAGTGCTTGAATACACAAATTTAGACGACTTATTAGCAAAATCAGATATTATTTCATTTCACATCCCTTATATTAAAGGTCAAAATGATAAAATGATAAATAAAGATTTTATTTCCAAAATGAAAGATAATGCTATTTTAATTAATACAGCTCGTGGTCAAATTCAAGATGAAAATGCTTTATTATGAGCTCTAGAAACTAACAAATTAAGTGCTATTGCTGCAGATGTATTTAACAACGAAGGTGAAATTTTCTTTAAAAAACACCAAAAAGAACTTCCAAATGAAACAGTTCAAAAATTAATGACTTATTATCCAAGATTTGTTGCAACTCCACACATAGGTTCATATACAGATGAAGCAGTTGCAAATATGGTTGAACAATCTTTTGATAACTTAAATGAATTTTTAACTACCGGAGATTGTAAAAATAAAGTTTACTAAAAACAAAAAGTTAACAATTATTTGTTAACTTTTTTTATTCTTTACTTATAAATAACCTTATTATCCTATACATAAGTCATAAATTATCTAAATATTTTGTTTCTTTTAGATAAAGATTTTCTTTTAAATTAGAAGGTAATATTAGCTGTGATTTTGCTTTCATTATTTCTTGATCAGAAATTCAAGCGTCTTCTGAAACAAAATCTATTAAATTAATTTTGTCTACCATTTTTTTATAATTATTTTTGTTTAAATATAAAGAATTAATGAGTAAACAAAGTAAAATATAAAATTTTAAGGTTTTAAAATTATTAATTTTTTGAATATCTATTTTATCAACAAAAAGTTCTTGTGTATTTGCCAAAACTATTTCAATATCTTTATATTTATAAATTTTATCTCGTTCTATTTCTATACAAAAATCCTTTATTTTCCCTTTCAAATCGTAATTTTTATCATCAGAAATTAAAGTGATACTTTTTATTATAAAAAAATCATCGAAGTATAATTCTAAACCTTTTTCACCTATAAAAATTACTTTATCTAAATCTAAATTAGATTCTATAAAATTTAGATTTTTTCTGTTTTTAATAAATTTAAAGCAATTAATTACTGAACCAATCCTCAAAGAAAATAAATTTATTAAAAATATTAAAGCAAAACAAATTAAATCACTTCTATTTTCATAATAAAAATATAATAGTCCAAAAATCATTACTCTTCTTAGTGCTGCAAATAAAAAGAATATGGAAAATATAAAACAAAATACAATAACATATATAACTACTTCTTTGTGTGGTACTTCATTAAATTTGATTATATAAAATACAGATAAAAATAAGGTTAAAATGAAAATAAAAGAATCTATGAAAATAAAGAAAAATAATTTAAATCTCGAACTTAAATAAGTTAATTTTTCAACTTCATTTTTTAAACTAAAGAAGTTTGTCTTCATAATTTCCCCTCAATCTTTTTCAATTAAAATTCATTATAAAAAACATTTTTACTTTATTTGTATAGTCATTATAATCTATTTCTTTATTTTTTAAAATCTGTATTTTAATGGTTAAAATTAAAATGTATTTTATTAGTATTCACAATATAAAAGGAAAAAATAAAATTGGAAATAAATAAAAAAGAAGTGAAGTAATTATGCCGCTTGCAACTAACTTATTATAAATTTCAGTCCTAAAAATTAAATCTATTATAAGTAAAATTAAAGGAAATATAAGGATTAAAAAATTAAAGCTTAAAAAGAATATAAGCCTAAAAAATGAATAATCATTATTTATTCATTTTAGTGTTTTTTTAATTTCGTTGTTGTTCATAATCCTCCTTTTTTTTCATAATATATGTAAATATATTATATCACTTTTAAAAAAAAAAAAAAAATACCTTTTTATATAGGTATTCTCTTTATAAAATTAATTTTTGTTTTTTGAAAAATACAAATTTAGTGTGTATCATAATGTTATTTTATAAAAATCTTTTTCTTTTCTGTTTATATAGTTTTTATCTTTAAAAATATATGTATTGTTTCCAAATAAATAAATAACAAAACAAGAAAAATAAATATTAATTAAGGAATTAAATAATTCAGCATCAGTCATTTTTTCTTTTTTAATTAACTCAATTTGTTTATTTAATCTTTTTATTATAAAATCTTTTCTACTTTTGTTTTTTCTATAAAAAGTTAAGTTTTTGTATTTTTCTAAGTCTTTATTTTGTTCTCAAAAATTAATTAATTCTTGGATTGGATTTTCTGTTTTTTCTTTGCTTTTTGTTTTTTTAGAAAGTTTTATCTTATAAATAACAAAAATTAATATGAAGAAAATTATAAACAAAATACTAAAAATAATCGATAAGATTCAATATACATTATTACTTTCTTGATTGTAAGATTCAATTGTAGACATTACTATAAAAAATATAAAAAAGGAAATATTAATAATGATTTCTCAAATATCTATAAATTCAATCGAACTATTTGTATTTTTTGTATTTTTTTGCACTTCTCAAATTCTTTTGTCTATTTTTTCTAAAAAAGTTTTTTGTTTATAAGACACAAAGAAAAATAATGAATTTAATAATGAAAAAAGCATAAATGCTAATAATGTTAATAAAAATGATTTCATAATTAAAATAATAGAGATAAAATTGATGTTATTGATAATACAGCATTAAAAGCTGCAGAAAATCCATATGTTGATGCAGAAATGCTTGTACCACTAGCAATTAAAATTGGTTTTAATATATTAGAAAAGATTTGTCCTAAGGTATAAATGGATGTTTGTTTCTATAACTATAAACTTTATGATTTTTTTTCTCTATTCTATTCATTTCTCTCCTTAAAAGAATAAATTTTATTTAGTTTCTTTTTTCATTATTTTTTTAAAGAAAGTTCAATCTTGTTGTTCTTGGAAAACTTCTCTTGGTTTTCTAAATTTAATTTTAGGATTTTTATTTTTTTCATTAAAATTATCAAATTCTATAGAAGATAACAATACATAAATAAAGTATGCTAAATAAGTAAGTAAAGGAACTAAAACTGATAAAGTTACTATATTTAAAGGTCATCTTGTTAGTTTTCCCAAAGTCCCTATTCCAGTTCTACCAAGGTATAACCAATTAGGATCTAATGCTATTTTTAATTTAGGGTTGCCTATTTTTTGTAAAATTTCATACATTATTCAAGAAACAAAAAATATTACTATTCCTAAAATTAACATCATTACAAGTCCTTGTGTTATTACTGTAATGTTTATTTTTGCTTTTTTGCCATATGCAATATGTGTTAGAACTGGGATAAAAATTACAAATCCATGAGTTAATATAAAATCTCAGTAAGCATAAGTGTCATATCCAGAGTCAAACCCCGCTCTTTCATATTCTATTGTCCCTGGTTGGAAAGAATTATAAATTCTGTCTTGATTAATAAATTCGGGAACAGGTCCTAAATTTACAAATAAAAATCCTACTATTCCACCTAAAAAAGCTAATATACTAATATATTTAATATTGTGTGCCTTTTTGAAAAGGAAAATAAATCCAAAATAAACTATATAAAATCTACATAAATGTAAAGGAATTAATTCTCATTTTCAAGGATAATCGCGAACCAAAAATAAAATTATTCTAAAAATATTAAATATTATTACAAAAGCACCTATCACCATAAATAATTGATCTTTGTTTAAATTTTTTAAATATTTTTTGTCTGGGTTTGAATTGAAATGGTTATATATTTTTGATTTATAAATTCAAACAAAAGTAGTTGCTAAAAGAATTAATGCAAAAATTGAATAAAATAAAATCTTAGACTCTGCAAATGTAACTACATTTCTTCTTCAATTAAAAAAATCTAAAAATTGCATTTTTTCTCCTTTCAAATTTTTGTATATAAATTATAATACTATTTTTTGTTTTTAAAATCAAATATTAATATATAATATAAATGCCATTAAAACAAAAACCTTGTAACCTGGTCAGGACAGAAATGTAGCAGCCACATCGAGAAGTGTTGTGTTTAGTGGTTTTTTTATTTTACTTAAAAATCTTTTTCAGTAAAGAAAACTTTTTGTTATTAAAAGGTTTTTTTACCAAACTTAAAGGTTTAAATACAAATTTATTTATAAAAAAAGATTTTTGATGGCTAAAAGATTTAAAACCGCTATATCCCCTGTATTTCCCTAGTCCTGAATTTCCAATGCCACCAAAAGGTAAATATGAATTTGCCACATGTTCTGTTGTGTTATTTATAATGATTGCTCCTGCTTGTAATTTTTTTATTTTATTAATAATTGATTTTTGTTTACTAAAAAGATAAAGAGCAAGTGGTTTTTGTTGTCTTTTAACAATATCAATTGCTTCTTCAATAGTTTCAAAAGAAATAACAGGCAAAATTGGTCCAAAAATTTCTTCTTGCATTATCGCATCATTTAATGATGCTTTATAAATAAAAGGTTCTATTATTTTCATTTCATGATTAGTTTTTAACTCGGTTGAAATAACTAATTTCAATAGTCTATTATAATGTTTTTCACTAATGATTTTAGGTTCATTTTCGAGGTTATTTTTTAGTTGATTTTGTACATATTCTCTGTATTTTTGTATAAATTCATCTTCTATTTTTTTATCTATTAAAACATAATCATGAGTTGTACATGTTTGCCCTGAGTTTAATGATTTACCATAATAAATCTTTTCAATAACATTATCTAAATTTACATCAGAACAAATTATAGTTGGTGATTTACCACCTAACTCTAAAATGGTTGGTGTTAAAAATTTAGAAGTTTTTTCTAAAACTATTTTTCCGACATTTGTTGAACCGGTAAAAAATACAAGATCAAATTTTTGATCTAAAAGAAAATTAGATGTTTCTAAGGAAGAATCAGCACAATAAATGATTTTATGATCAAAATTTTCGTTAAAAAATTTCATTAATCATTTAGATGAATATTCTGAAAATTCAGAAGGTTTTAATATAACCCTATTTCCTGCACCAATAGAATTTATAATAGGTACAATAGAAAGCATAATTGGATAATTTCAAGGACTAATAATTAAGGTTTGTCCATATGCTTCATATTTATAACTTGATTTAGATGGAAACAAGTAGAAAGGTGTTTTTACTCTTTTAGAACGAGCTCATTTTTTTATATTTTTTACATATAGATCTATTTCTTTATAGATTAAAGCAATTTCGGAAACAAAGGATTCTACTTTATCTTTGTTTAAATCTTCTTTTAACGCTTTAAAAATTTCTTCTTCTTTTTGTTGAATTAATCTTTTAATTTTTTTTAAAATTTCAATTCTGTCTTTAATACTTAAAGGACCAAAATAAAAAAAATCTTCCCTTTGTAAGTGATAGATTTTTTCTAATTCTTTTTGATTTATCAAATTTTTACCCTTTTTTCTTTTGATATAAACATTTTATCGGATGAAGAAATTTCATAAGTTTCTAAAAATAAATCATTATTTCCTAAAATAACATTAGCACGTACTTTTCCTGGTGAGTGAACATCTGATTCCAATTGTCTTTTTGCTGCACCTTCTTTTAAAATAATTCTTCAACTTGTTGCTCAGCTTTCAAAAAAGTTTTTGGCATCAAAATCTTTTTCTTGTTTTGCCGCTTCTAAAGCGCAGTCAAAACCACCTAAATCTGCAATGTTTTCAGAAACAGTCAACTCTCCATTAACTGGTCCAAAGTCTGTTTCTACTTTATCAAATAAATTAATTGTTGCTTGTGTTCTTTTTGCAAATTCTTCTCTATCTTTATCGGTTCATCAATTGTTTAATTTTCCTTTTTCATCAAATTGAGCACCGTGATTATCAAAACCATGAGAAATTTCATGAGCTATTACACAACCAATAGAACCATAATTATAAGATGATGGTCTATTTAAATTGTAAAAAGGATCTGCTAAAATAGCTGCAGGGAAAACTATTTGATTTTTTAATGGATTGTAATATGCATTAACTGTTGCAGGAGACATTGATCAATATCTTTTATCTTCTGTTTTGCCAAATAAAGACAATGCATATTCAACTAAATATTTATTAAATTTAAGTGCGTTTTCAAATAAATTTCCACCTTCTTCATAAGTTTTAACTTTAAATTTTGAATAATATGGTCTAATCACTTCTGGAAAACCAATCATAACTTGAATAGTAGATAATTTAGTTAATGCTTTTTGAATAGTTTCTTTACTCAATCAAGTATTATTATTTAATCTCATTTTATAAACATTAATCATATTAGAAACCATATGTTCAATATTTTCTTTTGCTTTTTTACCAAAGTAATTTTCAGCATAATACATACCTAAAGGCATTCCAAAATATTCATTTGCTATATCAAAAGCAAAATTTTCTAAGTTTCTATAAGTTTCAATAGAATAAACTTTTCTACCAAATTCCCCAGCTTTAATTCTAATTTCTTCACTTAAAAATTTAGTTGT
Organism: Mycoplasma sp. Z386; assembly: GCF_054343375.1. NCBI lineage: Bacteria > Bacillati > Mycoplasmatota > Mollicutes > Mycoplasmatales > Mycoplasmataceae > Mycoplasma > Mycoplasma sp. Z386. The sequence continues at coordinate 13,747 of NZ_JBTGVC010000012.1, read as the reverse complement.
TTGTAACAAGTTTCTTATAAATAAAAATGATTTATAAAATTCAAAATTTTCATTGCTAAAGATTTTGTCAAAATTTTCATAAAGTCTTATATTTGAAACAGAAACTGCTTCCACTTTTTGTGAAACTAAACTTTCTAATAAATCAGAAATAACAAATTGTTTAGTATATAAATTATATTCATCTTTTGTTTTTAAATTATATAAAGCAACATAATTAGCTTGCTCTATTGATGAGAGAATATAATCTTTATAAATGTCATCAAATTTAATAGCATTTGATATTAATTTATTTGCTTCTTCTTCTGTTTTACCATAGTCTTTTAATAAGAATAAAACCATTTCTTTTCAAGTGTTTAATAATTTTTCTGACTCTTCTTTGTTTGAATAACTTTCTTTGTTTGGCAAGATTGTTTTAAAATCTCCAAATCAAAAAATTCTTTTTTCATTATCAATAAAATCTTCGTATAAATCTTTTTCTAAAGGTAAAAATCCGTATAAAAGTCAAAATTCTTTATCTTGTGAAAATAAATCTTTAAAGGATTTTAAACTTTCTAATTTAGTTAAATATTGTTTAACCGGTTCTCAACCAAGTTCTTTTCTTTTGCTTTCATTCATTAACATTGAAAAATATTTAACATATTCCAACATCATTGAATTTTCATTTAAAGAACTTGTATCTTTAAGTCATTTTTTTGTTAAATCTTTTAAAAGTTTTTCTAAGTTTAAATCAAGTTCAGAAAAAACACTAATACTTGATTTATCTTCTGGTATTTTTGTGTTTTCTAATCATACTTTATTTATGTGACTGAAAAAGTCATCTTTTAATAATGTTTTTTTCATTTTTCTTCTTTCTTTTTATTTGTGGTATTTTATATTGTTTTTTATAGCAAATGCTCTATAAATTTGTTCAACAAGTAACACTCTAAATAACTGATGTGGGAATGTTAGTAAAGAAAAATTTATTTTTTGAGCATCTATTTTATCTTCAATAACCCCGTTAGAACCGCCAATTATAAAAGTTATATTACTTTTGTCAATTAAGTTAGAAAATTCAAAAGAATCCATTTGTTTTCCTTTTAAAGAGCAAAGGAAAACTGTTGAGTTTTTTGGAATTAATTCCAATATTTTATTTGTTTCTTTTTCCTTTTTTATTTCTATATTTTCTTCTTGTAATTCCTTTATTTCTATTACTTCTATTTTTGAGAAAAAACTTATTTTTTTCTCATACTCTTGAAACAAAGTTAGATAATTTTTTTGAAGTTTTCCTACTGCAATAATAGTTATTTTCACTATTTATTTCTCATTTTTATATAGAACATTAACATTTGAATGTCTGCTGGATTTATACCGCTAATTCTTGATGCTTGTCCTATAGTTGTTGGTTTGATTTTGATTAATTTATCTCTTGCTTCATTTGCTAAATTATCAACTTTTTTATAATCTATATCGGTTGGAATTTTTAATTTTTCAAGTTTTAACATTTTTTCTGCATCATGCACTTGTTTTTGTATATAACCATCTAATCTTGCTAATACAACAAGTTCATAAGCGAATTTAAAGTCTTTCAATATTTCGAAATAATCCACATCAGGTCTTGAAACTAACTGGAATAAAGATTGCCCATTAATTGCATTATATTTAATTGCTAAATTGCTTTTAGAAGAGACAAAAGTGTTTTTTAATTCTTCAATTTTTAACTCTATTTGTTTATATTTATCAATAACTAAATTATACTCTTCTTTGCTTATCATATTAGCTTTTAAAGCGTAATCTTTCATCCTTCAATCAGCATTATCATTTCTTAACAATAACCTATATTCCGCTCTTGAAGTTAACATTCTGTATGGTTCGTTAGTTCCTTTTGTAACTAAGTCATCAATTAAAACCCCAATATAACCATCACTTCTGAGAATTTCAATTGGTTCTTCTTGTTTTAAATATTGAGATGCATTTATCCCTGCTATTAACCCTTGTCCAGCCGCTTCTTCATAACCGCTTGTTCCATTTATTTGACCACCAAAAAATAAACCATTAATATTTTTACTTTCAAGTGATTTTTTTAATTGTAAAGGATTTATGGCATCATATTCTATTGCATAAGCTCACTTAGCTACTTTTGCATTTTCTAAACCAGGAATCGATTTAACCATTTCTTTTTGCACTTCAATAGGCATTGAAGTTGATAAACCATTTATATACATCAAATCACCTTTGGCAGTTTCTGGTTCAAAAAATATTTGATGTCTTTCTTTGTCTTTAAAACGAACTATTTTGTCTTCTACAGAAGGACAATACCTTGGTCCAACTCCATCAATAAGACCAGAATACATACTTGATTTATTTAAGTTATTCAAAATGATTTCGTGTGTTTTTGGGGTTGTATATGTTAAAAAACAATGAATTTGCTTTTCAAGAACTACTTCATTTTTAAAACTAAAATGAAGGTTGTTATTTTCTAAAATTTCTTCTTCTATTTTAGAAAAATCTATGGAATCGGTTCAAATTCTAGGTGGCGTTCCCGTTTTTAATCTAATAAGTTCAAATCCGTTATTTTTTAAAAACATTGAAAGTTTATTACTTGTTCTTTGTCCATCTGGACCACTTTTTTGAATTTCATCTCCTCTTAAAATTCTCGAGTCCATATAAGTTCCTGTTGTTAATACTACAGCATTAGCATAACAAACATTCCCTTTTTCCGTTTTAACTCCTTTTACCAAGTTGTTTTCAAGAATCAATTCTTCAACAATATCTTCTAAAATATCGATATTTTCTCTTTGTTCAATATCTTCTAATATTACTTTTGAATATTTGTCTTTATCAATTTGAGCTCTCATCGCTCTTACTGCCGGTCCTTTTGATTCATTTAACATCTTAATTTGAATCATTGCTTTGTCAGCAAAAATACCTTGCACTCCACCAAGTGCATCTATTTCTCTTGTTATAATCCCTTTAGCAGGACCACCAATTGATGGATTACATGGCATTGAAGCTAGTTTATTTTTATCTAAAGTTACTAGCAAAACTTTAAAGTTTTGTTTTGCTAAAGCGTATGTGGCTTCAATACCTGCATGACCGCCACCAACTACTATTGCATCATATTTATTCATATTTTTATATTTTAAATTATTTAAGCAAATAAAAAAGAAGATTTTTTATTTTTTCTTCTTTTTATGCACTTACAATATGAAATAATTCATCATTTACTCAAACGATGTCTCCAACCTTAATTTTTGAACCTCTAGTTACTTCGCTATTGTCATTGATTTTAACTTGGTTAGTTGCTAAAAACTCTTTTGCTGCACCACCAGAATCAATAAAGTTCATTTTTTTTAATAGTTGGCTTAATTTTATAAATTCTCCTGTTATTTCTACTTTCATTTTTTTCCTTTCTATGTAGTTCCTATTAATTGTTTATTATTTTTATTAGAAGGTGAAACTATATAAACTTTTCTTATTTTTTTATCTACAAAAATATAAATCAAACCTTCATAAACTGAAATAGCATCTTTTAAATATCTATGATTTATAGAAAAGTTTAATTCACTATTAGAACTTTCAAACTTCATTTCTTTAGTTTTTACAGAAATAAACCCGGTTTCTTCTTTGTTTCCACTCATAGTAAATTCTTCTTGGTTTACACTAACATTTAATTTGAAATATTGATCATTGGATAAAATAGAAGCTTTAGATATTAACTCACTAAGTTCTTTTTTATCGATTTCAATTTTATAAACTAAATCATCTATATTTGGGAAAACATTAGAAATATCTTTATAAGGAAAATCAATAACTTTACATTGTATTTTTGTATTTTCAATAATGGTTTCTATTTTATTGTCTTCAACATAAATTTCTAATTGCCCTTCATAATCATTAGGGATAAAATTTTTTAAATTTCTAGCTATTATAGAAATATCGAATTCAATATGAGATTCAATAGGAAGTATTTCTGTTGATATTCTATATCTATCTGTTGCTGAAATTCTTAAATTACCATCCATAGCATTTATATTGATACAATCTAAAATAACTTCAGAACTATCGATTGTAGCAGCAAAACTAGTATCCTTAATTGCTTTTTTAAAGTCTTTTGAATGAATTGATATTTTTTGACCTGATAAATCGAATCTAATGTTTGGGAAATCTTCATCATTTTGGATATTAATTTTGTATAAATCATCTTTGTTTTTAATAGTTAAATTAGTATCTTCGATTTTAAATTCTAAAATTCCTTCAGTTTTTTTAATTATATTTTTTAACATTGAATAATTTATTAAAAAAGAACCTAATTCATTTATATTTTTTATGTTTTCAGAAGAAATATGTCCAATTATAGAAATTTCTCCATCTGAACCATATAAATATAATCCTTCTTGTCTTAATTCAATTTTAACACTTCTTAAAGAAGGGATAAAATTTAAAGTATTTATAGAAACACCAATTCTTTCAAATTCTTTTTCAAAATATTTTTTTTCAATTGTAAAATTCATTTTATTTTTCCTTTTATATTTTATTATTTTATATTTATTTTATTTTATTTTCTAATATATTATTATTAGCAATGTTAGTTTTAGTTAGTTTTATCTTTTTAACCTAAAAATAGGCAAAAAAGATGTTGATTAATTAAGAAACAGTTTTTACTTTGTTTGTTAATGAATTAACTGCATTTTTAAGTTCATGGGACGTTTCTATATCTTTTTCTATTTTTTTATAAGAAGCCATAATCGTTGAGTGATCTTTGCCACCTAAATAGATACCAATTCTTTCATAACTAAAGGAAAGCAGTTCTCTAATTAGGTAAATTATCATCGATCTAGCAATAACAATTTCTCTTTTTCTTGATTTACTTCTTACTTCTTCTTCTTTTACTCTGTAATATAAACAAACGCTTTCAATTATTCTATCGTGTGTTATTTCCCTTTCGAAATGAACGGTTTCGTGGAAAATATTATTAAGAAGGTTTTCATTGAAAGTTAAATCTTTTGGTGAGTTTTTTACAGAAAATTTAATTTGATTTAAAGCCCCTTCGATTTCTCTTATGGAGTGATAAAAATTTCTTGTTAAAAAGCTTAAAGCTTTGTTGTCTCATTTGTTCAAATCAAAGTTTTCTTGTTCGATTTTAAATTTTAAAATCTTGAGTAAATCTTCATTATTAGGTTTTTTTATTTCTAAAGTTAAACCACTTTGAAATCTTGTTATAAACCTATCTTCGAATCCACCTAAAAGTTCTGGTTTTTTATCAGAACAAATGATAATTTGCTTTTTATTATTTTTTAAATTATTAATAATATTGAATAAAAATTCTAGAGTTTTTACTCTTGAACCAAGCATTTGAACATCGTCTATTAAAAAGATATCAACACTTTCTAAAAAAGAAGAAAAATTGTTTATTTTTTCTATATCTTTTTCTTTTAATATTAAAGAAATTTGGTTAGTAAAGGCATCTGGGTTTAGAAAATAAGATTTAAGTCCTATTTCTTTTGCTGCGTTTCCTAAAGCGTTTAGAAAGTGGGTTTTTCCTAATCCTGATTTTGAGTGGATGAATATAGGAGTAAATTCTACTTTTTTAGTTTTTAACAAATTATCAGCTATTTTTATTAAATCTTCGTTAAATTTACCTGTTACTAAATTTTTAAATGTTAAATCTGGTAATAAATTATCTTTAAAATCTATGTTAGTGACAAAATTGTTAATATCTTTTGTGTTATTGTTGATAACTTGTTTTTCTTTTTCTTTATTCACAATAGTGTTTTCAAGAATGATTTCCACAGCTTTTTCACTTTTTAAAGTTTTAACAATAGCAGATGTTAAAAAACTCAAATAATTTTCTTTAATATCTTTAATAATCACATTGTTTTTAGCAATAAAAACCGCAGAAAACTCATTAATTTCTTTTAGTTTTAACTTAGAAAAATATGTGGAAAAAATAATAGAGTCATTAATCTCTTTTTCAATTTCTTTTAATATTTTTTTATTTGTTTTTAACAAATTTTCTTCATAGTTATTAACAATATTAGACATAGTTATTAAATAATAAAATAAAAAAATAAAAAATGTTAAAAAATAAAAAATAATTTTATAAATAATTTTAGAAATAACAAGATTGCCACATTTTTAAAACCTAAATAAAGGCAAAAAAAATATGATTTAACATATAAAATAATAAAAAAATTTCTTTTTTTCTTTTACAAAAAAAAGTTGTGAAAAAAAGTTTTTTTATTTCCTTTTTAATCTTTATTTTGTTATAATTTTAATATTTAATTAAAATACATAAAAAATGTATCTTTTTATTTAAAAAAACTTTAAGGAGAGCATATGAAAAGAACTTATCAACCAAATAAAAGAAAACATGCTAAAACACATGGATTCAGAGCAAGAATGTCAACAGTTGGTGGAAGAAAAGTTTTAGCTTCAAGAAGAGCTAAAGGAAGAATGAGATTAACTGTTTCAGATTCAAATAAATAATTATGAAAAAAGAAAATAGACTTAAGAAAAATTGAGAATTTCAAGAAGTAATAAGTTTAAAACAACAAATTATCACAAAAAACTTAATTTTATATTATAAAAAACATAAAAATTTTCAAATTGGTATTTCTGTTCCAAAAAAATTTGCAATTGCTGTAGAAAGAAATTTTTTTAGACGTCAAATTAAAGCGATAATTTCAAATAAAGTGAATTTTATTGATTTACCTTTTCAAAATGTTTTAATATTAAGAAAAAGTTTTTTATCTTTACCTTTTTTAGAAAAAGAAAAGGAAGTAATAAAAATATATGAGAGGTTAAGAAGTGGAAAAGAATAAGCAAAAACCAAAATCTTATGACTTCTTCACCGGTAATAATAATTCTGAAAAGAAAAATATTTGAAGAAAAATTTGAAAATGATTTAAAGTTTTAATTTATATATTTATTTTCGGAGTTACTTTAACTGGTTGTATTCAATCATTCGCAATTAAAACTTCATCACATGCAGGGTCTGGGGTGGAATTCTATAATTCAAAAGAAGGAATTGCTCCAAATGCTGTAGTTTTTGAAAAACAAACCAATAAAGAAGGAAAAGAAGTTTTAAATATCAAAAAAAATAACGACAACTTTTACGTTTCTAACCAAGATAAGGAAAGAAAAGATGTTATTGAAGCTTTAAAAAAACAAGCTGAAGGTAGTTATGGACAATGAGGTAATTACAATACTTTAATAGTTTATCAAAGTGATAAACCAGTTGAAGGGCAAAGTAGTTATCAATATCCAAAGGGAGATAATGGAGAATTATTATACTTCAATTCCACAACTGAAAACTACAATCAAAAATTTAATGATTGAAAAGAAATAAAATTATTAAGAGAGTTTAAGGATAATATAAAATTAACTCACAATGCAAAATATGTAAATGAAAAAGATCCTTTTATTTATTCATATTTTGAAACGGTTAAAGATTATATTGTTCCAAATGAAGATTTTATAGAAAATAATAATAAATTTGCAAGAGATGTAATTCATTATTTAAATAATCAACTTGTAAATTTTGACAAATATAATAATAACAAATTAGAAAACGCTATTAAAGAAATAGAAGAAAAAGGTACTGGTGCTTCTGAACAATCAATATCATTAGTTAATGATTATTCAGCAAACTTGCGTGAAATTTTAAAAGCAACACATTATACAAAGATTGGTGATGGAATTGTTGCTTTTGAACCAGGAACTGCAAAAAATGCATCAGATTTATTATCATATAAAGGGGCAGAACCTCAAAAAATAATTGTTACTTGAGGTGATGCTTGACAGCTTGGTCCTTTCTATGGATTATTTATATGACCGATGTCTAAATTAATGGCTGCTCTATTGGATTCTATGTCATTAGAAGGACTTCAAGGATGACCTGCTATTATCACTATAATAATTGCTGTTATTCTTACTAAATTACTTTCATTTGCATTTAGATTTAAAACTTTATTTAGTCAATCTAAACAACAAGAAGTGCAAGCTAAAAAAGCAAAAATTGATGCTAAATATGCACCTCATAAAGGTAATAAGCAAATGGAAGCAAGACAAAGACAAGAGATTGCAGAATTATATAAAAAGAATAATATAAGTCCTGCTGCTCAATTCCAAGCGTTACTTATAACAATGCCTATATTTGTTGCGATGTGAAGAATATTACAAGGATTACCGGGTATTAAAGCAACAACGTGATTAGGAATAAACCTTGCATCGACTTCTTATCAAGAATTATTTGCAGGACAATGGATTTACTTACCAATCCTTTTATTTACTGTTATAATTCAATTATTCCAACAGATTCTACCAAGAATTTTAAACAGAAAACAAAACAAACGACTTATCAATGCAGCAGAGTCGCAAGCGTTGAAAAAACAGCAAAAAACTCAAAATTACACTATGATTTTATTTGTTGTATTTGGAGTTATTTTCCAAGCATCCTTACAAGTTTATTGAATAGTTGGAGGGGTGTGAGAAATAGGACAAATTCTTTTTGTTCACTACTTCCAAAGAACTAAAGTATTCAAAGAAAAAGTTCGTCCTTGAATTAATAAACCAAAGAAAATTTAATAAGGTAGCAATACCTTATTTTTTCTTAATTAAAAAAACGTTTTCGCCACAATATAGGGCAAAAACGGAATTTTATTTTAAAAAAGATATGTGCTTTTATTAATTACATTTTAATTTTCAAGTACCATCATTTAGTCTTTCAAAATCACTAGTAACAGTTAATAATCTGTATAACTCACCACGTTTTTTTTGTAAAACTAATTCTTTTTCTTCGTGTGTAAATTCACCTTTTTCAAATCATTTTTTTTGAAGTTTATTTTTTACAAAAGTAAAGATATCTTCAAATTGCATATAGCTTTTTGTTGATATAACTTCTACTGATAAACTGATCATTGTGTCCATTTCTTGCTCCTTATTTTTTATTTTTTCTCATTTTGCATTTTTTATAAAAAAATTACATTTTCCTACACTTTTCTTTAATTTATAATCTCAAACATAGTCAATACAACCTCAACCGATGTATTTTTGTATTAATTTCTTACCACAAATTATACATTGTTTATAGTCAAATATACATTTATTTAAAAAATATTTTCTTTTTCATTCTTTTAATTCTTTATCTTCTCTATTGTTTACAATGGCATTTTCAAGTCTTTCTTTTGCATTAATCAACTCTTCAAACACTAGAGTTTTATTATAAACTTCAAAAGTTATTATGCAATCTTTGAGTGCTCTGTGAATGCCTTGATTATCTACTGAAAATAAATTTGACAGAAAATTTAAAGAATAAGAATCTGTATTAAAGAAAACTTTATTAAATGATTGAAAGTAAAAACCAATATCTATCATTTTGTTAGGAAATTTTTCTAATTCACGAGATTTATAAGATTTTTTTATTGTACGGAAATCATAATGCATTCCATTAAAAGCATAAAGATTTAAATTCTCAATAAAAATTTTAAATTCGTTTAAAACCTTTATTGCATCTTCACCTTTTTCCTTGATTTCTTGGTTAGAAATATTATTGTATCAACTTATAAAGTTATTTACAAAATCAGGTGGTTGTTTAATTATTTTGGAAAATGTATCAATAATTTTGTTGTTTTTAACTTTGATAGCACCAATTTCAAGTAGAGTGCCAACATCATCACAACCTTCTAAATCAAAAATAACATAGCTATCTTTAAATAGATTTGGTAGTTTTTTGGATTTAAGAATATCTAAACGTTTTTCTTCAAATATTTGTTTATTTAAAGTTTCCATTACATTCTTTCTGGGGTAGAAACACCAATAAGTTTTAGTCCAGTTTCTAGAACAATCTTAACAGCTTTAGAAAGTGCTAATAAACTCTCTTCATTATCAGAATTTAAAATTTTAGAATTTGAATAAAAAGAGTTAAAGTCTTTAGCTAATTTAATTAAATATTCGGGCAGTAAGTGAATTTTGTAGTTACTGCTAATTTTTTTAATTAAATCTGGAAAATCTTTTAAAGTATTAACTAATTTAATTTCATTTTCATTATTAAAGCTTGAAGCTAATACTTCTTTATTATTTGCTTTACTAATTAATTGATTTGCTCTAGCATAGGCATATTGAATCATAAATACAGGGTTTTTTTGACTACTTTCTAATGCAAGTTCAACATCAAAGTCTAATCCTGAATTTTCTGTTCTATCAATCATAAAGAATCTTACTGCATCTTTACCAACCAATTCAATCAATTCTCTTGCTGTAAAGGTAATTCCTTTTCTTTTGGACATTTTTAATTCTTGTCCATTTTTCATTAATCTAACAATTTGACAAGTTAAAACTTTTAACTGTTTTTGAGAATCAAATCCTAATTGATCGATTGCAATTTCCATTCTTTTTATATAACCAATATGATCAGCACCTCAAATATTAATTAATTTGGTAACTCCATCATTTCTTGTTAATTTATCATTATGATACGCGATATCTGGTAAAAAGTAGGTAAAAGAACCGTCTTTTTTGATAAGAACTCTGTCTTTATCATCTCCGTATTTTGTAGTTTTTAATCAAAGCGCTCCATCATGTTTATAAGTGTTTTTTAATTTCTCTAAAGCAAGTTTGATTTTGCCATCTTTATAAAGAGTTTTTTCACTAAAAAAGTTGTCAAACTTAATTCCAAAAAGACTTAAATCCCTTTTAATTTGACCGAGCATTATGGAAGTTGATGCTCTCTTAAAAAAATCTCTAGCTTCTAAATCATTAATAGAACTATTTACGTATTTATCTTTATAGTGTTTTATGATTACGTGAGCAGCTCATTTTATATCACTACCTTTATAATAATCTTCTTTAAATTCTACTTTTTTACCAAAGTGCTGTAAGTATCTTGCAAAAACAGATTCAGCAAGTAGATCAATTTGATTTCCAGCATCATTAATATAATATTCTTTTATAACTTTGTTACCAGCAAATTCTAAAATATTAGCTAATGTTGCACCAATTGCAGCCCCCCTTGCGTGCCCAAGGTGTAAAAAACCAGTAGGATTTACAGAAACAAATTCTAAGTTAATAAATTGATTTTCTTTTTGTTTTCCGTAATTTTGATTTAATTTTAAAATATTATTTACTTCTTCTACATAAATATTATTTTTTACGAAAAAATTAATAAATCCAGGTTTTGCTACTTCTATTTTAGAAATAGAATATTTTTCTTTGTTTATTTTGGAAACAATTAAATCAGCAATCTCTAAAGGATTTTTATTTAGATCTGATTTAAGAGTCATTGCTAAGTTTGTTGAATAATCACCAAATCCCTTGGATTCAGTTAATATAATATTTTTTTCAATTTTTAAATCATTTAAAACGTCTTTTAAAGATTGAATAATTTGTTCTTTTGTATTCATTCTATTTACCTACTACTACTGAAGCAGGTTTGATTACTCTATCATAAAGTTTATAACCATTGCTTTTAACACTAATAATTTTATCTTTTAGTTGTTGGTTACTTTCAAGTTCAAAAACTTCGTGGATTTCTGGATTATAACTTTCACCAACAGAAGGTTCAATTTTTGTAATACCAAAATCTGCAAAAATTAATTCAATTTGTTTTAATAACATTGAAAAACCTTTAACATAGTTTTGAACTGCAGAGTTATCTTGTTTTTCTCCTGCTTTAATTGCTAATTCAAAGTTTTTTAATGGAATTAAGAATGATTCAAAGAATTTTTGAATTCCATATTTTTTTATATTAGTTAGTTCTAGTTCATATTTAGAAGATGTTTCATCTTTATGTTTTTGAATTTCTTCTTTTGCTTTTTGTTGAAGTTCAATTGCTTTTTGTTTTAATTCTTCGTTATTTTTATCTAATTCTAGTTTGAGTTTAGCAATTTCTAATTCTAAAAGAGAGGTTTTAATTTTGGTTTTTTCTTGTACAGAAACAGAGTCATCTTTTTTATTATTGTAATTTCTTTTATATCTAAAATTTCTTTTTGTTCTTTTGTGTTTAACGTTTTCAGTATTATTGTCTTTTGATTCAACTTTTTCTTGTTGTTTTTTAATATCTTTTTCCATTTCTCTCCTTAAAGTAATATAAAGTTATATTTCTTTTTTGAGAAATTTTTCCAATAGATTAAGTGCTGCTAAAACTTTAGAATAATCTAATCTTGTAGTTGGAGCTACAACACTAATTTCTTTATTTATATTCTCGTTTTCAAGTTTTTTAGAAATAAAAACAGCTTCTTGTGATTCAATTTGAATTTTTATGTTTTTTTCTTCATCCAATTTATTTTCAATAGTTTCTCAAATTGATTTTTTTTCTATTAAATCTAAAATTTCACTTAATTTTTCTCTCGATATATCTCTAGATAAAATTAAATTATTTTTATTATAAATTTTTGATTCAAATTCATTTTTAAAATTAAAAATATTTTGCATAAAGGTTTTTAAAACATTATCTAAGTTTTTTATTTCTTTAGCCAATATTGGAACTAAAATTTCTACAATTTTTTGGATTTCATTTAACGCCACATTAATTAATCTTTCTTTGAAAATCCTTATAGCTATTTTTATGTCTTCTTTTTCTACTTCATTTGAAAAAGAAACTATTTTGTTTTCTACTTTTCCTGTTGAAGTTACTAATACAATAACTCCCATAAAGTTATCAATTGCAGTGAATTGAATAGATCTTAATCTTTCAGATCCTAAGGGTTCTGATGTTATAACGGTAATACCGACAAATTCTGATATTAATTTTGCTGCTTCTTCAAGTGTTTTGTCAATAGATATTCTTCTTTTAGCAAAAATATCGTTTAGTTTTTGCTCTAGATCTGCATCGGTTTGTGAAGTTAAATTTTTAGCATAATATTCATATGCTTTTAAAGTAGGAATTCTCCCACTGGAAACATGAGATTTTTCAAGAAAACCATCTTTTTCAAGTTCAGCCATTATGCTTCTTATTGAAGAAGAAGAAGCATTAATTTTATATTTTTCTTTTAGTGATTCTGAACCGATTGGTTCCCCTGTTTCAATGTAACTTTCAATTATAAATTTTAAGTAAGATTTCTTTTTAGCGGCGCTCTTATGTTCCATAATAAAAATTATATTCTAATTTCTTTTTTTTACAAACTTTTATTAAGGATTTTTATTAAAACAGAAATAATTTGTCACCCCAATTACCAATATAAAATGTCACTTTTTATAATTATATGTTAATTGAATGATATCATAAATTATCAATTGTATAAATTTAATCATTTTACTTACAACATCATTTTTTTATTATAGAAGAGGGACATTTTGATTGATAATTTATAAAAAAATAATGTAAAAATTTAGTAAGTAAAATGTAATTAATTGGAGTATTCAAAAAACGTTTTACCGTATAAAATGGGCATAAACGGTTTTTTCACTATTTAAACTGGGAAAGAAAAAGAGTTTTATTTTTTGATAAATTATGAACAACTATTTTATAAAAAAATCTTTTAATAATTGTTATAGGTGAAAAATTATCTTTCTATTTTCCTTTAGCATATCTATTAAGTATTTATTAACGTTAATACTTTTGTTGTGTTTGACTTATTATTGCAAATAAGTATTATAAAAGTAATAAAAAAACACTATCTAATAGTGTTTAATTATCTTGTATGCACAAGCCGGTTTTCCTATATTAAATTTATTATAACACAATCTCCCAAAATATTTAAAAAATTTTTGTAAAAATATTAAAACAGAAATAAAATGTCACCCCCCATTCCCAATATAAAATGTCACTTTT
>NZ_JBTGVC010000011.1:0-35351 GCF_054343375.1 Mycoplasma sp. Z386 | reverse complement strand
AAAGAGCAATATCGATGTCAGCAAAAGGAACGGTAGATTCCTTGAGAATGACAACGATCACTGAAATGAAAATAAAGTTCCCAAATTTAAGAGAACAAACAAAAATAGCTAATTTATTAGAAACCGTTGATTCAATCCTTTCACTTCACAAGCATAAGTTTTAGAAATGAAAAAAAATTTATTTTAAGTAATTTTTTATTTTTCTAAAAAGCAAAAGTAAAATAATTTTATAAAGTAAAATATGAATTTTCTTTCGAGCGTGGGTGAAAAAGGAGAAAAATGAAGAAAAAATCAGATATTTTACTTTATAAATACTTTCAAAATTGAATCTATGTATATAAAAAGGATTCAATTAGAAAGGTAAGTTTTAAAAAATATGAATTAACATTAGATTGAATCATAAAGTTAGTTCCAAATTTAAAGTTAAATGAATTAGATAGATATGAATATCAAAAATTATTAAATGAATATGCCTTAACTCATGAAAAACAAACAACAATGGATTTCCATCATCATCTTAAAAGTTGCTTACTTGATGCATTGGATGATGGTTATTTAGAAACAGATCCAACTAGAAAAGTAGTTATTAAAGGAAAAGCACCTAGAGAAAAAAGACAAAAATATTTAAATCAATTTCAATTGCAATTGCTTTTAAAAACACTTAAATTAGACTCTAAATTAAACATGGATTGATTAATATTATTAATTGCTAAAACCGGTTTAAGATTTTCTGAAGCTATTGCGGTTACGCCTAAAGATTTTGATTTTGTTAAACAAACATTAAATGTTTCTAAAACTTGAAATTACAAAGAACACGGTGGCTTTTTACCAACCAAAAATAAGTCTTCAATTAGAAAAGTACAACTTGATTGAATGACTACTTCACAATTTGCTGGAATTATTAAAGATTTAGATCCAGATAAACCAATTTTTATATTTAAAGAAAAAATTTATAACTCAACAATAAATGATATTTTAATAAGAAGGTGCAAAAAAGCTAATGTGCCTCCAATTACTGTTCATGCCTTAAGACATACCCATGCATCAATTTTATTGTATGCTGGAGTATCTATCGCTTCCGTAGCAAGAAGATTAGGGCATGCAAGTATGAATACAACTGAAAGAATATATTTACACATAATTAATGAATTAGAAAATAAAGATATTGACTTAGTAATGAGATCAATATCTAGCTTAATTTAAACATAAGTTCACCCACGCAAAAAACACCCATTTTTTTGGGTGTTTTAGTTTATTTTTTTGTTTTTGAGATCTTCTTTAAATTGTTTGTAGATTATATACAATTTACAGTCTTTATTTTTAGAAAGAATGTATTCTTTTAAAGGTTGTTCATCTTTTATGGTTTTTAGATACTTTTCTATAGTATCGATTCTTCCATTTTCTTTTCAACGACTTTCTTCTAAATCTCAAAGTTCATCAAAGACTTTGCTAATGTTTTCATCTTGATCAATAAGATAGGTTGCTTTAAATTTAGATTTATCATCATTAAGTTCTTTATTTTTTAAGAAATTTAAATATTGTTTTAAACCACCAAATTGTGAGTAAATTTCTTCAATTATAGTTTTACCATCACTAATATCTGCATCAATTTGCAGAAGAAGTTTTCTTGTATCTGCATCAACTTGTGCCAGTTTTTGATGAAATTCTTTTTCACTTCACTCGTTTATAGGTGCTTTTAATTCTGCAACTTTCCCTTTATATGTAAAGTGAACTTCAAAAAAATGAATGTCAATCATCTGAGTGTTTAAAGTTCTTTCTGACATTCAATCTAAATCAAAATCACTTATTGTTTCATCTATTTCATCTTTTTCTTTATTGTCTCTAAGAGCATTTAAATCGATTTCCTTAAATCTTAATTTAAGTTTATTAATATCTTCTTCATTAAAGACATTTGAAAGTTCTTTATAAGGTTCTTTTCTTAAAAGTGATAAAGAAGTAAGTGTTTTTTCTAGTTTAGTAAAATTACCAACAAATCTTTTTTGTTGTTCCTTAAGAATGTGGTTTTCAGATTTAGGATCATATTTTGGCACTTCTTCAAAGTTTGGATAATTTCAATTATTAAAAATAGCTTCAATTTCTTGATAATATTTTTTAGCATTTTTTATTAGATTTTCACTTGAATCTGCTTCAATATCAACATTATGAACTCCTGAATAAATCTCAAGCGCTCTTTGAAGATTAGATTTCATGGTTCCAGGTTCTCTGTAAAAATAGATAGAACCAAATGGTTTATCATTTGCATTTTCTAGTCTATTTGTTCTAGACATTGATTGAATTAAATGTTCATTTTCCTGTATTTTATCGAAAAAAACGGTGTTAATATACTTGGAATCATATCCTGTTAGCATTTGATTTACAACAATCAATAAATCAAGAATTACTGTTGGATATTTATTTCCTTCTATAATTTGTCTTTCTTTAAAAATTTTAGAAATTACACTTTTAAAGTTTTCATCAAGATTAGCAGTGGTTACTTTTGGATTATCTTTAAAATCTTGTTCAAAAGTATCATAAATATTTTTAATTTCTTCTAGTTTAGAAAAGTTTTTTGCTTCTTCTTCTGAAACAGCATCGATATTTTTGTCAAATAAAGCTGTTACATTAAAGTTTGCTAATTCCGGAACTGATTTTTTAGCTTCTTGGAATAATTTAAAATATTTGATAGCGTCATCGATTTTTTTAGTAGCTAAAATCGCACTATATCTTCTGTTATTACTTGTACTAATTCAGTGTTCTAAAATATCTTTAACTACTACTTTTTTAAAATTATCATTATCGTAGTAATCGTTGTTTTTTAATCATCTTTCAATTTTAATAATAGCTTCTGGATTATCTAAACTATTTTTCTGATTTAATAAATTATAAATTTCTAAATCACTTGAATTGAATCTTCCTTGATTTGCCCAAGCAGAAAGTTTATATCTTATTTTTGTACTATCAACTTCAATTTCTTCACCATAATGATTACATTGAATTTTATAAAAGTATTCTAAAAGCATATTTTCAAAATTTATATAATTATTACTAAATCTTAAAACATTTCCATCTTCTAAACCATTAATAATGGTGTATTTATGAAGTAATGGTCCAAATACTTGTTCGGTAGTTAATTCATTTTTTTGATTAACTCAATGAATTGGAGTTCCTGTAAATCCAATAAAAATAGCATTTTCAAATTGACTTTGAATCTTATTCATCATTTGACCATAACTACTTCTATGCGCTTCATCAAAAATTAAAGCAATTTTTTCTTCTGGCTTGAAGTAATTTTTTCTTAATTGAGATAGTTTTTGAATAGAAGTAATAAAAATTGTTTTAAATAAACCGCTGTTTCTTGCTGTTTCTTTTAATTTTTCTTCTAGATCTTTAATTCCATAAGTATTTATAATTTTGATTTTATCTTTATTTGTTTTTGAAAATTCACTAAACTCTGTAAAACTCTGTTCATTTAAATCGATTCTATCAACTACAAAAACAACAGTAGAAACCATTTCTCTTTTTAAAAGTAGACTTGCTGTTTGAAAACTTGTTAAAGTTTTACCAGAACCTGTTGTATGTCAAATAAATCCGCATTTATTTTCGTTTTTGTATTTAATTTCATTGATCTTATCAAGAATTGCTTTAATAGCATAAAATTGATAACTTCTAGTGATTAATAATTTATTGTCTTTAATTATTGTTCCGTTAGAAATTAAGTTATGTGCTTCTGGGATTTTGAAAAATAAGTTAATTATTTTATCAATATCATTAACTATTTGATTATCTTTATTTTTTCAATATCTAAAGTCTTTAATGTTGAAATTGCTAAAATCATCAACAATTGAAGTATATTCCATATTATTTGGAGTTAGTGCTACAAGCACTTGTACAAATTTAAGTAATCCTGTGGAAAATACCCCATTTTTCCCATATTGAATTAATTGCTTTTTAGCATCTTCAATACCAATATTTGCTGTTTTTAACTCTAAACAAAATAGTGGTAAACCATTTATTAATAGTAAAACATCAATTCTTCTTTCTTTTTGAGCAGAAACAGAAACTTGTCTTGCTGTTTGATAAATAGTATTTCCTGCTTTTATTTCTGTATTACTAAATATTTTTAAATAAATCAAACCTTTTTTATCTTCTGCACTTAAATTTGGATTTGTTCTTTGAAAAGGGATTGACTCACCTTGAAGTAAACTATGAATTTCAACAACTTTATTTGCTGAATTAAAGATTTTTGCTTTAATTTCTTCAAATTCTTCATCATCTAAAGGCACATTATTAAGAGTTGCTTTATTAAGTTCAAAAAGAATATTTCTTCAGTTTTGTTCTAATTCTTTTTCACTAATTCCATCAAGTGTATCGCTTATTTGGGAATTTTCAATACTTTGATTTTTTCAACCATAGTTTTTTAACTTAATTAATAAAGATTTTTCAAATTCTAATTCTTTGTGTTCCATTAAATAAACATCCTTTCTAATAGTTTTGCTTTTATATTTTCTAATGCTGTTAACTTACGCTTGTGAAGTGAAAGGACTAAATCAATCGAACTAAATAAATTGGCTATTTTTGTTTGTTCAGATAAAGTTTTTGGCAACTTTACTTTATGTTTGGAAACTATATTAATATAATGTCTCGCGTGTCCTTGACTTTCGAGTTTTTGTGAATTTAAAAGTAAAAAATAGAAAAATAAATCATCGCTTTTATTTATTGCAGAAAGTATCTTAATAGCAGAAGATTTGACTAAAAAAGGAAAATTTACATATTTATTATCTAGTGTAAAATCATCAAAAACAATACATTTAGAATTATAAAAATTTGTTTCATCAGTATAACCTATAATGAAAGATTTATTTGCTGTTAATATGGGGAATTTCCCTTTTTTAGGTAATTCAGAAAATTTAGTTATATACTTGTCAGGTCTTTCAAATTTTAATAAATTTTGAATAATGTCCTGTTCTCAAGCGTGAGTAAATTCTTTGAATCTTATACTTGGAATGTTTGAATTTTGAGATGGAAACATCTTGTCAAGTAATGTGTTTTTAATGTTTTTTAGGAAATTATACTTACGCTTGTGAAGTGAAAGGATTTCTTCCAAATTATCAAATAAACTAGAAATTTTCTCTTGTTCTTTTAAACTGTTTGGAATTAAATATTTAATATTTTTAATATCTGATCAATTTATATAAATTTGTGTATTACCTTGAGAACTTTTGAAAATTTTATTTCTATTTTTTTTATTATTTAAAAGAAAATAAGAAAAATTACTTTCAATAATTTTATTTTTTGGAGATAACTTTTGAGTTCTTTGATTATATATAAAAGTATTATTTTCCTGTATTCTTAAACAAGAACCGATTATTTTTCCTTCTTGTGTTTTATCATTTAAAATCATAGCTAAATCACCTTGTTTTAAAAGAAATTTATTAGTTTTTTCTGTCAATTCTATTCTAATATTTTGATCTCTGTATTTAAAGTCTTCAGAAAAACTACCTATATTAATAACTTTATAATTAGAATGATTGTTAAAGTAATTTTCTAATGATGTTCCACCATAAGAATCAAACAAATTCCCCAAAACGTCCTGTTCTCAAGCGTGAGTAAATTCTTTAAATCTTAAAGAAGGAACTAACTTGTCTTTTGAAATCATTTTATTTATTTCCTAAAATTTTTATTAACTCTTCAATTGCTTCCATATCTGAAGGTTCACCTTTTAATTCAGAAAGCAGATTAATTAGATTGGATTCTTGTTCTTTAATTTGATTATTGATGTCACTTAAAGTATCAAAGTATTTATCATATAAATATTCTAATTTGGAAATTAAATAGTTAATAATAGCATCTTGTTTTTCAAAAATAATAGATTCAAAATTACTAATTCATTCTTTGTGTAATAAATTAAAGAATTCTTCTTCAGTGATGTTTGATAAGTATATTTCAATATTTTGGTTTAATTCTGTTTTTAAATTTTTTAAGTCTTTGTTTAAGTCAGATTTTTGGTTATTTAAATTATCAAATTCTAATAATTTGCATTCTAAAGATTCTTCTTCTCATTGTTCATTAGAATCAATTTTTTTAATGTATTTTTTAACTTCTGCGGCTTTTATTACTCCATCTTTAAATAATTCTTCATCTTTGTCTTCGTCATTAATGCTTTCAACAATGGAATTCATTTGGGAATCTAAATCTGTAATTTGCTCTTGTTTTTCATTAATTGAATTAATTAAAGAGGTAAGTTTAAATTTACCAATGGTATCAATATCAAATAATTCACTTTCGATTTTATTAACTTTACCATCTTTGGTTTTGCTAATTGTTGTTGTTTGTTCAAGGATTGTGCTAAATTCTTCTCCTTCAAATTTTTGAATAACAGAAATTGTTGGTTGAATATGTTTATGAGCATAATCAAGCATTATTTGGAATAATTCATATTTATCTAATAACGGTACGTCTTCTAAATCTTCAAAGATATATTTATCAATAATATTATCTAAATACTTATCATCAAGTTTAAAAATATTGTCTAATGAAGAAGTTAAATTAGAAATTCCTTTACTAAAATCACTAATGATTTGTAAATAGTGATTTGAATATGCTTTAACATCACTATTTTCTTTTACTTTATCTTGAATTAAGCTCTTATCAATGAGTTTAAAGTAAGAATCGTTAACTTTGGTTGTGATTGTGTCAAAAAGGGAGTTAAAATTATTTCAATATGCTTTTAATTCATCAAGCTCCACTTTAGGTACTCCGCCATACATTGATGCATATAAATCGTGTGTTTCTTCTTTTTCAAAGTTATCAATGTATCTAGAAATGTTTAAATTGAAGTCATTTTCTTCAATTTCTTTTAAAGTAACATTTCTAGAAAACTTAGCAATTTCTGCTTTTGATTTATAAACATCAATAATTCTTTTAATATGCGATTTTTCTAGTTTGTTATTTTTTCCATCTTTGACAAAGAGTTTAGAAGCATCGATAAATTGGATGTTACTATCTGCTTTATTTTTCTTAAGAATCATTACGATAGTAGAAATACTTGTTCCAAAGAAAATATTTGCAGGTAAACCAATAATTGTTTCAATTTTTTGATTTTTAATAAGTTTTGTACGAATTTCTTTTTCACTGGAACCTCTAAAAAGAACACCGTGTGGTAGAACAATCGCCATCATTCCGTTTGTATCTAAGTGATATAGTTCATGTAAAAGGAATGCATAATCTGCTTTTGATTTTGGAGCAACTCCATAATCTGCATAACGCGGATCTGTTTGTCTTCCTTCTGGATTTCATTTTAAAGAATAAGGCGGATTAGAAACGACTGCATCTACAGAAATAATATCACCGTTATTTTCACTAACCGGTCAATCTTCATTAAGAGTATCACCACATCTAACATTAATATCGGCTGAATTAATGTTTTTCATAATTAAATTCATTCTAGTTAAGTTAAAAGTAGTTCTAACTTTTTCTTGAGCATAATAAGTTACAGAATCTTTGTTTTTGTCATATTTCTTAAAGGTTGATCCAATATTTAAAAGTAAAGAACCTGAACCTGAAGTAGGGTCATATACCTTTATTTTATCTCTATCTCTAAAGTTTCAAGCAATGATTTCAGACATTAGAACAGAAACTTCATGTGGTGTATAAAATTCACCACCTTTTTTACCCGCTGTAGAAGCAAATTGTCCAATTAAAAATTCATAAACATATCCTAAAACATCATAGTTCTGATTAGTTACAGGAATATCTTTAATTTGTTCCATTATTTTTTTAGCTGTTTCTGTTTGTTCTTGAACATTGGAACCAAGTTTATTCAACTGTTCAACAGAAATCATAATAATATCTTCAAATAAGTTTTTGTATTTTTGATCATCTATAATATTTTTGTTAAATCTTTGAATTGCTTCTGAAAGTTTGGAAATGCTAAAATCTGATTGTTTTCCATATTTGTTTGTTGTTCATACTTGATATAAATCGTTGTAAAAAATGAAATATCCTAAATCTTCTTTTATTAAATTGATTTTTTCTTTAATTTCTGTGATTTTATCTTCATTATCTGTATAAATTTCAGTATAGTTAGAAACCATTTCTTGAATTTCTTCGATTGAAAATTCAAACTTTTCTTGCATTAAATCAATTTGTTTTTGAGATAAGAAACTATAGAATATAAAAGATAATATAAAGTCTTTATATTCATATGCTTCTAAATTACCTCTTAAACCATTTGCAGATTGTCAAATTCTATTTGCTAACTCTTGTTTTGTTATTGTTTTTTCAAATTCTTTTTTTGCCATTTTTTCCTTTCTTGTTTTATTTAATAGCCTAATTTATTTAATATTATAATTATATTAAAAAATAATGTTTATTTATGTATAAAGCAGATGTTTTTCTGTATCTAAACTCCTGATTTTGCCAAAAATACAGGGAAATTGCTTGTTTTTAGCTTTTTATTATAAAAAAACAAAAACTTGCTTTTTTACAAGTTTTTGCTTGATTTTATTTAAACTATAAAACAAAATGTTTATAAAAGACTTTTGAATAATTCGATAATCATTTTTTTAACTTTAGAAGTAGGTTTTGTATTTGTGAAAGTTTTAGGTATAACAATATTTTTTTCTTTTAAATTTTTAATATTTTCATTAAATTTTTTAATAAATTGACCTTGAATTAAAACATTAATTTCATATTGAGAATAAAAGCTTCTAATATCTAAATTCATTGTTCCAGTATATGCTATATTTTCATCAATAATCATTGATTTAGTGTGAGAAAAAATATTTTTAAATTCAAATATTTGAGCACCATATTCTTCAAGTTGTTTTGCAAAATCTTTTGTGAATCATTCAACGTATTTTTTGTCATATTTTCCAGGTAAATAAATTTCAACTTTTCTACCTAGAATAATCATTTCTTTTAAAGCAAGAAAAATTCTTCTTGTAGGAATGAAGTAAGGAGTAAAAATTTCAATTTTTTCTTTTGAAGAATATATCATTTGAATTATAAAGGTTTCTAAAAAAGAAACGTCATATCTTGGACCACCTTCAAAAATTAATCCATAATTTTCTTTAAAATCATTATTCATATTGAAATTTATATTTAAATAAGAATTGATATCAGTAATCTCATAATCAGTTCATAAATTTCAATCTTTGATAAATGAATTGGTTAAATCAACAACAATTTGTCCTTTTATTCTTAAGTTTGCATCGAACCAAATTCCGTATTTTGTTGAAAAATTAGAATATTCATCACTTAAATTATTTCCACCAATGTAACCTATTTTACCATCTATAATAAAAAGTTTTTTATGAATTCTATAAAAACTTTTAGAATGAATAAAAGGAAATCAAATTTTGTTATAAACATAAAATTGAATACCTAATTTCTTTAATTCTTTAAAGTCTTTTTTTGGAAGAGATGCAGATCCAAATCAATCTAAAATAATTTTAATTTCAACATTTTCTTTTGCTTTTTGAATTAAAATATTTTTCATTTGTAACCACATAAAATCATTTTTAATAATATAAAGTTCTATGAAAATAAATTTTTTGGCATTTTTTAAATCTAAAAATAACTTTTCAAAAAAATCATAACCATTTAAGTATAATGAACTATTAAAATTTTTAGGATTTGTTGTAAATATTTTATGAGCTTTATCAAATAAATCTAAATTAACATTTTGTTTACAATTAAAACCACAGAAATCATTATCATAAGGAGTTAAATTTCTATTAAGTAAATAGTCTTTTTCTTTTATTCTATAATTATATTTTCTTCCAAAAATTAAAAAGAGTATTGGACCAAAAAAGGGGAAAATAAGGATAATTAATATTCAAGAAATTTTTGCATCTATATGTCTTTCTTGTAAAAATAAATAAATAGCAAATAAACAATTTATGAAGTAAAATATTATTCCACCGATTATAAATTCTAATTTTGCATCTTTAAAGATTTTAGTTATGGCAACATACGTAAAAAAAATAAGAAAAAATAAAAAGGAGAATAAAAATAAAAAGTTTATTACTTTATTAATAGAAATCTTTTTTTTCATATTGATAATTATATAAAAAAAATAATTTTAGTAAATAAAATAGATAGGATTTATGGTTTTTGTATTACCACTATCTTTTGTTGTTGGAGAATCTCATTTTTGAGATAAACCTTCTTTGGTTTTTATTTCTCCTGATGAACTTGTTGCCATTTTTGCAGAAGCAACAAGTGAAGCAATAGAACTAACCATTAAAGGGATATAAGGTAGAACTGCTGCAAATGCAAAAGATCCACCAATGTTTTCTATTTCTTCATTAGTCAACTTAACCAAAGTCACTTTTTGTTTCATTTGTCCCTCCTTTCACTTAATATTTATTTTTTATTCAATTTTTACTAAAAAAAGGAAAAAAATAAGATTTTATTTCTATTTTTCCAATTAGAATATAAAATTGTAAAGACAAAGGAGAAAAATGAAAATATTAACCAAAAAAGAATCTTTAGCAATCTTGAAGCAAAAAGAGTATTTTCAAAATGCTATTTTAGATTTAAGTAGTTTTAAAGATTTAGAAATAATTGATGAGTTAGCCTTTGCAACCAAAGGGATTGAAAAGGTTATCTTTCCAGAAAATTTAAAAATCATTAAACTTTCTGCATTTATGAATTGCACTATTAAAGAAATTGTTTGAAATAATAAAATCGAAATAATTGAAGACTCTGCATTTGAAACTAATTTTTTAGAAAAAACTGAATTGCCAAATTCCTTAAAAGAAATTAAATCATTTGCTTTTGCTGATAACCAATTAGAAAAAATTAGCATTACTGCTAAAGTAGAAATCATTGAAGAAAGTGCTTTTGAAAACAATGATCTTTTACATTTAGAATTCAATAATGAAAATCTTTCGATGGTTTTCAATCCTTTTTGAAATAACACAAACATTGAAACTTTAACATTTAATTTAAAGCAAACTTTTATTCAAGATAGTGAAAATAAAGGATATAAAAAAATATCTATTAAATACATTGAATATTCAAATTCAAAAGATTTTCATAATATTTCTTTTATAGATTTTAATTTATTAAATAATTTAATGAAATATGAAGATTTTGCTAATATAAAGGAAATTACCTTTATAAACAATGAAGCAAGTGATTCTGAATCAATTGAAATTTATTTTAGTTTTGATAAAAATAATAAAATTTTATTTTTTGCAGATCAACAAATTAATTTTCATAAATAAAATTCAAGTTCAAAAACTTGAATTATTTTTTTACTTTGTTGTTGCTTCGTTGCTTTGACCATATTGTCATTTATCTAAAGTTTGTCTATGATTATCAATTCTTAGTTCAACAAGTCTATAAGTTGAAGTTCTATCTAGGTTTCTTAAAAGAAATGCTGCACCATCAGAAGCAGAACTAATGTTAAAAGTTCTTGTTTCTGTTTTGACAACTTTTCCATTAGAAATCTTTTCTAACTTAGCAACGCCTTTATATTCACCATTGGTTTTAGGTTGTATATCTTTAGTTTCTCAAAAGAAACTTAATAATAAACTATTATTGGAATCACTTGGTTTTAAAGCAAGATTTATTACCCTTAGTGGTTGTTTTTTGATGTAATATCAATCTCTAATATGGGCTAATGTTGTTTCATTATAAGTAAATGTTCTAAGAGTTTGATTTCCAAATTTCATTTTGTTTACTAAATAATCCTCTTCGCCACTACCTTGACCATCTACGGTTATAGTGTATTTATGAGTATTTTCGTTTAATGTTTCTAAAACAAAATCCGCTTGTATATTTCCATTTGAAGTTTCAAAAGTAACTTTATTTGCTTTGTTTCCTAAAGTTAAATTATTGAAAATTTCAAATGAAAATTTATATTTATTTGTTTGTGGTTCATATTCTTTTTGTCAATTTTTAGCAATTGACTCTAAACTTTGGAATGTTATAGATTTATTTAAAGAATCTGGAAGATTAATTATTAAATCATTATTTTGTGTTCCTAATTTTAAATTTGTTAAAGTGATTGTTCTTGGAATTTCATAATCAATAACAAATTCAATTTTTTGTGTACCTTGATCTTCAAATTTGGATCAAGTATTAAAATCTATCTTTTTAATTTTGGTTGTTACTTGCTCATCATTAGTTAATAAAAACAAATCTCTATTTTCCTTAGTTTTCAAGTTTGCAACATTAACATCTAAAGATAAAACAAACATACTATTAGTTTTTTGAACTAAATTTGCTTTTTCTATATTAATAACAGTAATATCTTCAATTTTGTAAATTTTCTTTGGTAAAGATTTTAATTCTTGTTCATACTTAACTTTTGCATCGTTATAATCAAAATCTTCTTCTTTTTGTTCTAAATCTTTAATTTCTTGATCTATCTTTGTTTTTAAATCAATTATAGATTGATATTTATAATCTGATTTTCCTTTAGTTATATTTGATCAATCATTATTAAATTGATTAATAAAAGTTTTGAATTCTGAAAGTGATAATTTAGAATTTTTCACATTTGAATTATCAGTATCATCAGAATTACTAATCTCTTTATCAGTCTGTTGATTGCCTTTTGTATTAATATTACTATGACCATTTCTACTGGTCATATTAGCTTGTTCATTTTCAGAAATTACTGTATTTCCTTTATTTTTGGTATTAGTGTTATTGTTTACAGAACCATTTTCATTAGTTTCCAAAGCACTATTGTTCATATTATCTTTTTTATGTAATGTAGGTATTAAAATAGATGGTATTAAGATTGCACTTGTAGTCAATAATGCTGCTACTGAAATTAGAGAAATTTTCTTTTTACTAATCTTGATTTTCTTTTTCATAAAATCTCCTTTAGTTATTTTTTTATCTTTTTCATTTTACTATTATTTTGGCAAGTATACAAATAAATTTTTAGTATATCCAAAAAATTAAATTTACTAAAATTGAAGAAAAAAACTCAAATAAGCATTTTTTTAAACTATTTTTTGCTTTTTTGAGTTTTTTCTTTGATTAAAAAATTTATAAAATCTTTTACCATTATCATTGCCATTACGTCGTTTTCGCAATATTTTTTTAAATTTTTTTTAATTTCTTGTCATTCTTTATCTCCGATGAAACCGATGTAACGAGCTATTGCTTTGTTCATAGCGCTTAATCCGTTTTGAATTTCTAATTCTACATAAGGAGTTATTAAATGATCTAATTTAATATTGTGTTTTGTTATATATTTTTCTATCTTTTTAATACTATAAAAACCTTTTAACTCTGGAATAAAAATAAAAGGTAGATTTTTTCTTGTTTCTGAATAACCACTAAAAAAGTCTGCTAAATCAATAGTGTTTTTAACAATATGAGAAAAATAATTACTTAATTTTTGATGCATTTGTAAATCTTCTTTTTCTATAAGTTTTAGCATTTCTTTAATTCTGGTTAATTCATAACCTTTATTAAAAACAACAAAATAATCAGCTTTATTAGAATATATTTTAGTAATAATTTCTTCAAAAGTTTTAATTGTTAATTTTTGTGGATCATAAACAACATTTTCATTTTCAAAATTGTTAGAAATGATTTTATTACCTAATGTTTCTTTAATAGAAAGTTGAAAAACTAATTGCTGATATGGTAAAACTCCATTCATAGGTGGATAAGGTAAAGAAAATCCTTCAAAGTCATATCATACAATTCTTTTGTTTTTATCATTTAAAATATCAATTATATTTTCTAATTCTGCTGATTTAAAAATTTTAATATCTTGTGAATTTATTTGAGAATAAAGGAAATTATCGCTTAATTGGGTTTTTATACTTGCTATATTTTTATTTTCAATTAAAGAAATGATTTTTTCTTTTTTTAAAATATTACCACTATAACCAAATATAGTTGGTTCTTTTAAAGACAAAATATCATTAAAATCTGAATTTGTTCCAAAAAGTGAATTATCTTCAGTTGTTAAATTATCAAAATCATTAATAGACTTAGCTTCATTTATATTTTCGATAATTTCTTCAATAGTTTCAAAATCATAATATTCATCCTTTTTTGAATTTATAGGTAATGTTCTTGAAGAAATCATTGCATAAATATTATTTTCAGGAACAAACTCTCCTTTTATCATAGAATCGTATTCTTGAGGAGTTAATCCTTGTTGATATATAATTGTTTTATAAAAAAACAAATCATTATTTAATTCTTTTTCCATTGATTTAGATAAACTTTTTTTAGTTTTGTTTATGTTTAAATAAAATACTTCAGAAAAATCTTTTGAATCTTTTTTACTTTCTTCACTTAAATTTAGCAAAAATAAAGAAATATTCTCAAGTTTAATAATTTTGTTTGTTATTCAAAAGTCTCAAAAAGGACGAAGAATATCTTTTCTTTTGGTAGATGTAGAAAGTTTTAAAATAGAAATTTTTTTATTTTCTAAATCAATTAATGTTGGTTTTGCAATTGCATTTTTATATTTAAAAACTGGATATAAAATCACTTTATATTTGTTATTTCTTAATATGTTTTCAGTTTCAATTATTGCTTCTTCGTTATTTTTGGATTTAACAACATAAACATTGTTTATCCGGTATTTTTGCTGTATAAAATTTTCAAATTCTCTTTCTAATGAAGTAAAAACAGATGCTCTTGTAGAAACAAAATTTAAATTTTCTTCATTAAGTAATTCACTAAAATTAACAGCATCTCAAAATTTTTCTGATTGTTCTTCTTCATCGATATCAAAATCATTTTTTTGAGTATCAATTTTATTTCAAATAAAATATTTTTGACAAGTTTTGTATTTATAAAAATGATTAAAAGTTATAAAGTCTTTTTCCACTATTTTACTTTGATTTTCCCTTGTAAAGTTCACTTATCTATTAATTTTATCCATTCTTCTTCATTTCTACATTCAAGATATTCTAATAACTCTCCATCAGTTCTTTCATTGTATTGTGGTGAATATCCTTTTGTTGTGTAAAAATTATATCATTCCTTTATTTTAACAATGTCATCTTCGATTTGTGGTACATTTGTTTTATATTTATAAGTTCTTATTTTTCTTTTTTCAATTGGATAATTTTCTGGATCTAAATAATCTTCTTGTTCTAAAAATGTTGCTACTATTGCAAAAGTATCACAACCCATTAAATAAGAATAAAGTTGTGCTTGTTTTAAATAAGCAGAAGGTAAATCACCTTTTTCTCATTTATCGAAATTTTTGCTTTGAGTTGTTTTAATTTCTAAAATCATATTTAAATCTTTGATGTATCCATCAGGAATTCCACCGATAATATCGTCTTTACCTTTAAAATAGTCATATGAATATTTTTCAGGTGGAAAAACTTCCACTTCTTTTTGTGTCATTTTTCTTATGACATCAATAACTTTAGGTTCGATTGCTACTCCGGCATCTATGTATTTAGTATCTAAAATAGGCATATCTAATTTAGACATTCTTATAAAAGCTAGAAATTGAGATTT
The DNA here is from genome assembly GCF_054343375.1 of Mycoplasma sp. Z386. Taxonomy (NCBI): domain Bacteria; kingdom Bacillati; phylum Mycoplasmatota; class Mollicutes; order Mycoplasmatales; family Mycoplasmataceae; genus Mycoplasma; species Mycoplasma sp. Z386. The sequence goes on along the minus strand of NZ_JBTGVC010000011.1, from coordinate 19,883 downwards.
AAATTGATCAAGTTCTAATACATCGCCAATTGACGAACCACCTATTTTTTTAAATCCGTTTCAAGTTCCTTTGTTTTTTAAAAGTTGTTCGTGAAAACTTTTTTCTAAAATTACTTTTTTATTGATTTTATCTATAAAATAATGTACTTCATTGTAATATTTTCTGTCTTTTGAATTCATTCTTTCCTATTCTTTTGATCTTATTATTTCTAAAATTTTATTTAATGCTGCTTCTCCAGAAATTTTAGTTGAATTTTCTTTTAAAGTAGAATTTAAAAGCATTGTTTGAATTTCTTTAATAATTTTTGAAGATTTTTGATCTATTGGTAAAAAGACATTGTCTTCTTGTTCTTTATCTACGAAGTTTTTTAAACTTTCGTATGAAATTTTAGCTGCTTTTACGTAATTTATTTCTGTTTCTATTTTTGCGTTTTCTTTACGTAAATTTTCAATTTCTTTTTCTTCTTCTGGTGTTTTAGTTGTTTTTTTGCTTAGAGTATCTATTTTTGTTCCGTTTTCATTACTTTGTGTTGATAAAGATTCAATTTGATGGTCATATCAATTTGCAGATTCTGTATTTAATTTTTCTTTTAATGGAATAATATAAGATGATTTTTGTGAAATTAAATCACTTACTTTAATCTTTTTACCACGATAATCAACTTCTCCGGAATATAATCATTTTAAAAATAATTTTGTTGCTTTATCTTCTTTTCCACCATTATCAACAGAAATAGGAATTAAACTTGAACCTCCTTCAAAGTAAGATGAGTAATTATCACTTGGTAAATTTTTTGTAACTTGTGGTCTTAATCAAACATCTAAATCACTTGTAAATTTATCTGATATCTCTTTATTATTTTTTGCAAAAAATGCTCTACTTGTAGGACTATCTATAGATTGTTCATAACCAACAGCTGCTGCAAAAGCAAAAACTGTTTTGTATTCTCTTATGTCTCAAGAAGCTCATTCGTTTTTATTGTTTTCATATTTTACATCATAAAATACAGGTTTTTTTGTTGTAGTGTTTGCTTTATTTATTTCTAATTTGCTGTTTTTTTGCACAAATTCATCAAATGTTTCTTTAAAAATTCTTTGAATTTCTGTGTCGTTAGCAATTGCATAATCTATTTCTGATAAATCATAAGGATTTTTAGATTCTTTTAAAGTCCAAAGTTTTTTACCTTTGAGTTTATTATTTAATACTTTAAAAAATGTGTCTTCTTGATAGTCAATAGAAAATATTGCTAAATCTCTTATATCTTTACCAAATTTAGTAGCTTTATCTTGGTCGATTTCAAAGGAATTATGCACTAATCTAGCAAATTCAAAAATTTTAGTAATATTGTTAAATGTTTCATCATTAACTACAATATTGTTAATATTATTATTTGCTTTTACTTTTATGAAATTTATTATTGAATCTTCTGGAATGTTTCTTCCATTTCCTTTATTTTGTTGAATGTATTTATAAACTTCACTATTTTTATCTATTTGTGCATTGTTTTGTTCTAACAATTCAAAAATTTTACCAAGTAAGTCTATGTTAATAGAAAAAGCATCTATATCACTTAAATCAAAAGGTAAATTAAAGATTTTAGTATCATCCTTGATGTTTTCTCCAACTAATTTTGTATGTGTTTTTAAAATTTTACTAATAAAAGATGAATTAGGTAAAATATCTTTTGTTTCTAATAATTTACCATATTGATTAACTAAAAATGCTCCACTTTGGTTTCCTAATATTAAGTTAGCTAATTTTTCACTATCTTCTTTAATATATTTTGCTTCATTAGCAGCTAATTCAAGTTCGCTATTTGCTCCGCTTTTATCCGATAACTGTAGTTCTATAGGAAGAAAATCAGGATTATCTTTCATAACTTCATTGTATAAAGGAACTAGTTCTTGCATTGCAATCATTAAAGGATAAACTTTGCTTTGAGCTGTTGCAAAAACTATTTTATTATCTTGTGCCTTTTTAGTTTCGTATTTTTTTTCAATTGTTGTTTGATTTTGATTATTACAACTTGCAAGTGAAATCACACTTGCTAGTGTTGTAATTGAAAAAAAACTTTTTAATATTTTCTTATTCATTGTTCTCCTAAAAAATAATTTTATAGTATTTTAATTTTAATACTTTTTTAAAATAAAAGGTGAAAAAATTAAAATTTGATAATTTTTTGGGAAAAAGTAAAATAAATTCCTAAAGGCAATAATATAACAACCAAAGAACCGGCTGCTTGAATATTTAAAAAATATCCCCCTGAAGGAGTTTCACCTATTTGTCTAAATCAAATACCAACAGTTTTAGAGTCTGTGCTAGATAATAAAAAATTTGGTCATAGATAATCATTTCACGATGAAATAAAACTAAAAATAATTAATAATATATAATAATTTCTCATTTCTTTTCAATAAACTAAATAGATTTTTTGAAATATATTTAAATTATCTAATTTAATAACTTTTCAATATTGATTTTTTGTTTTTTCAAAATTAATTAATAGATTATAAATAAAAAAATAAGAAAATATAGAATTAGAAACAATTGAAAAAACTGATAAATTATTTATTATATGAAAATTGGATAATATTTCTCTTAATGAAAGATAAATAGAAAATTCTGGAATAAAAGAAAAAAACATAATAAAAAGTAAAATTGCTTTTTTTATTTTTTGATTAATTTTAGATAAACCAACTATAAATAATGTATAAAAAACCACTCTTAAACATATAAGCAGTAAAGAACTTGACATTGATAAAAAAACTGCTTTTCAAAATATTGAATTTTTGAAAAAATTAAAATTCGATCATTCAAACTCTTTTAAAATTAATGAATAATTATTATTAGAAGTGGAATAATTACTTTTTAATGAAGTGATTAATAATATATATAAAGGAAATAAAATTAATAATAAAATAAATAACAAGATTAAAATTTTAATAATTTCTTTGGTAATTTTTTTAATCATATTTTTCTCCTTTTTTGATTTTTATAAAGAAAAAACGCACTAAAAAGAAAAATATGTAAGTGATTAAAAATAAAAATAATAAATAAAATAGAGATAAAATACTTGCAGCATATGCCTTATTAATGTCTATTTCCAAAGTTCCATTTATTGGTTGAATTAAGCTCAAAACATAACTAGATAATGTATGAGCTTGTAGTTCTTCTATTTTATCTTCTTCCATAATTGCTCCTGGATATAAAAGAGCAGAAAAAACTAAATTTGTATATATAATAATTAATAAGTGTTTTTGAAATTCTTTGAAATATAAATATTTCATTTTATCTCAAAAATTTAAATTATCTAAAATCATAACTTTATAATATTTTTTATTTATTGAAATAAAAATAAAAGTAAATATAACTATATTAAAGGAAAGTGATCTTCAAACTTGAAAAATGAAAAGATATAATTTTATATTTAATTTATTATTTCCGTGAGTAAAACTAGCATTGGAATTAAAGATTTTAAAAAATAAGTTCTGTTCTCCAAAAAGCAATAAAAAAGCAATTCCTACAGCAAAATAAGAAATAAAAAATTGCGAATAAATAAGTTTTAAAAATAAATTTTGTGTTTTTTTCATTGAAATTGTACTCAACATATAAGCAATAAAAATAGATAAAAATAAAGATATAAATGTTGGGACAAAAAATAAAAAGGTAGAATTTTCAATGGCAATTTTAAAATTAGAATCGTTTATTACATTATTAAAATTATTGAGTCCATAAATAAATATTGTTTTTTTTGTCGAACTTGGAAAAACAATAAATGATTCATAAGTAGATTTTATAATTGGATAAATATAAAATAGAAACAGCAAAATGAGTAAAGGTAAAATTAATAAAAATATTTTTGTTATTTTTACTGTTTTTTTCTTTATTTTTGTCATTTCTATGTTATTTTTTTTCATTTGAAAACTCCAAAATTTTTTCATTATTAATATCAACTTTAACAAAATCATTTATTTCCAATGACTCATCAATCGAAATAGAAGTTAAAACATTATTTTCACTTGCTACCTTATAAATAATAAAATTTCCAACTATCTGTTTATCGATGATTTTAAATTCTGATTTTTCTTGACTTTTAGTAATTACTACATCTTTTGCTCTTACATAAAAAGAGTTTTGCTCTGTTTTTCTTAATAAATTAAGTTTTGGATAATTAAAAAAATCTGCTACAAAATAATTATTAGGTTTATTTAATATATTTTCTGTTAAGTCAAATTGTTCTATTTTTCCGTTATTTAAAACTAAAATATAATCACTTATTTTGAGTGCATCTGCTTGATCGTGGGTTATTAAAATTATTGATAAATCAAATTCTTGTTTTAATTTAATAACTCATTCTAAAGTTTTTTCTTTAATTTTAATATCTAGAGCTGAAAAAGGTTCATCCAGTAACAAAAGTTTATTGTTTTTAATTAATGCTTTTGCAATTGCTACTCTTTGTTTTTGACCGCCTGAAAGTTTGTTTGCTTCTTGTTTTATTAAAGTGTTAATTTCAAGTTTTTCTGCAATAACTTTTAGATCTTTTTTAAAAGTTTTTTTTATAAAAAATAAAAAATTTCATATTTTTTTTATTTGCTTTTTATCGTATTTTAAAGTTAAAAACAAGAATTTTCATCATAGGGATCAAAATAACCATTTTTCCTTTTTAAAAGAAATATTTTCTGTATATTTCTTTATTTTTTTAGATAATTGGTTTTCAATTTGTTGATTACTATGCTTGAAAAAATTTTCTAAAAATTTAATTCTTTTTTCTTTTTTTCAATTTAATGAATTTTTAGCACTTAAATAAATGTTGTGAAAAACTGATAAATGCTCATATAAAACATTTTCTTGTAAAATATATCCTATTTGTTCTAATTTTAAATTATTTAAAAATTTAATATTTCCACTAAATTGATTTTCTAATTGTGACAGCAAATTTAATAAAGTTGTTTTACCAGCACCAGAAGGTCCTACTATAGAAATGATTTTCTTTTCTGGAATAGATAAAGATTCTATTTGTAAAATGTTTTTATTTTCTTTTTTATAAAGTAAATTTTCTATTTCTATAATATTTTTCATATTTTAATTTTATCAAAAAAATTCCCAAGTTTATGCTCAGGAATTTTTCTTTTTTTAAATTATTGTTATTATCCTAATGAAACTTCAGCACCAGCAGCTTCTAATTTAGCTTTGATGTCTTCTGCTTCAGCAACTTTAACGTTTTCTTTTAGAACTACAGGAATAGAATCTACTAATTTTTTAGCTTCCATTAATCCTAATCCTAAAACTTCTTTAACTACTTTAATAACATTAACTTTTTGTCCACCATCACCTTTTAATGTAATGTTTACTTCTGATTTTGCTTCAGCAGCTTCAGCAGCTGGAGCAGCAGCTACAGCAACAGCAGATGGATCAATTCCGAATTCTTCTTTCATTGCATCTACTAATTCCATAACTTCTTTAATATTCATTTCTTTTAAAGCTTCAATAAAAGCTTCTTTTGTTAATTTTGCCATTTTATTTTTCTCCTTCTGATACTAATTTATTTTCATCGACTAACATTTTTAGTCCAACTGATAATTGTCTTAATGAACCCATCAATGATGAAGCAAGCATTGTAAGAGCTTCTTCGTAACTTGGTAATGAAGCAACTTTTTGAACTTCAGCTGCATCAATAACTTGATTTTCGTAAATTCCACCTTTTAAAACAACTTCTGGGTGTTTTTTGCTAAATTTAGAAATTATTTTTGCTGGTGCAATAGCGTCATCTCCACCAAATGCGAAAACATTTGGACCTACTAAAGTTGACTCTAATTCTGAATAACCTAAATCATTAGATGCAATTTTGAAAAGTCTATTTTTATAAACTTTAATTTTAACACCTGCTGATTTTAATTCTTTTCTTAATTCTTCAAAATCTGAAACATGTAATCCACGATATTCAGCAATAACTAATGAAGAAGAATTTTGAATGTTATTTTTAACTTCAGCAACAATATTTTCTTTTTCTTGTCTAAAAGAATTCATTGAACCTCCTTATTAATGTAATGCAAATTTATAGAGGAAAATATATTCAAATAACAAATTAAGTATTTTCATACAGTTATTATCTCCATATATTGCTTTTAAATTATAGCACAAAATAGTTTTTTGTTAGATTAATTTTAGAACTAAATGTAAACAATTTCTACAGTATAACTATTGTGATTATCTACTTCTCTTGGATTGTATTCAAAAGATATTTGTAATTTTACTTGTTCATTTACTTTTTCTATGGATTTAATGGTTAAATTGGTTATTAACGAATTGGTAGATGTTGTTAAAACAAAATCTTCTTTTTGAAGTTTGCTTTTATCTTTATTTTTAGATTCTTCTTTTAAAGTAGCAAAAATATTTTTTGTTGCTATTTTTTGAACTATTGATTCAAATTTAGTTGTAAATTCCTTTTCATCGTTTCAAATTAAGTCTTCTTTGTTTGAAAGTAAATCAACAAATCCAATTAAATCTTCAAAATTATTTTTGTTGTTTTTCAATCCAAAAAGTGCACTTGTTGAATAGTCGGTTGCAAACCACTTATCAAACGACAATCCCTTTTCTTCATTAGCGTGATGAGTGGTTAATTCTTCAGAAGAAATTTGGGATTCTAAAATATCAAAATTCTGTATTTTTGCCGTATTTAGTGTTCTTTTTACTTTTTGGTCATAATCATAATAAGATATTTCTTTTGCGTTTTTTAGTGCTTTTTGAAGTTCATTAGAAGTTTTATTCACTCCTGGATGTCCTTTATAAAAAATATTATATTGAGAATTCAATTTAGCAATAATAGTCATAACATAATCAAAATCTTCATCATAACCACTACCTAAAATTATTAAACTTGGTTTATTGAATTTAGATTTTAATTCATTAACTTTATCTCTTTCTTTTTCTCAATCAAGACCAGTAATTTTAGATCAAAACGAACTAAATCTTTTATTTTCTTTAGTTCTTGTAGTAAAGATTAAGTCTTTTAAATTATTGTTATTTTCAAAAAATGGTAAGTGATTTTTGAAATTTAAAATTGAATATTTATTAGACACAATCTTGTCAGATCAATAAATTTTTAAGTTGTTCATTTCAGCAGATCTAAAGTACTGAGTTAGTCTATCATAACTTCCTAAATTTGTTCTTCATTCATTTTTTGAAAAATCATAGTATTTAGATTTAAATTCTTCTTGCGAATAAAAATGTTCAATGTGATATTCACCTAACACATTAGAATCCTCAATAGCTTGAAGTTTAACATTTTTAAGGTTTTTAATTTTCTCAAAATAACTTCCTGCTGAAGCAATATGATCTGAATTGAATCAAACATTAACTTTTTTTGTTGGATTTAAATAAGCTTGATAATAAGCTTGCTCAAAAAACTTATTTTCTTCTCCTTTTACTTCAATGACTTTTGAGTCTTCTAAATAAATTTCATCAGCGTTTCTTTCGTTTTGTAAAAATTTTCGCAATTCATTTGTATTTAATTGCTGCTGAATTTCTACATTATTTTTGGAATGATAAAAAATAATTGATTTTTTAGATAACATTGCCATTCTTATTAAGTTATAAAAGGTTTGCACTCCATAAGATGAATAATAAATATTAATATCAGCACTATCTTGTTCATCTAAAATATTGGTATATTTTTCAGTTTCCTTAAATTCAACTCTTGAAAATTCATCATTAGTTATTTTATTTTCAATTCTATGATGATATTTAGTTGCAAAATATGTTACTAAACTTGAGATAGAAATAGCGGATGAAATACCTAAAATACTAAAAATTATTAATTTATTTTTTCTTGATAACTTCTTTTTCATTGCTATTTCATTATATATATATATATGAAATCCAAGAAAATTATTAAAAAATGAATTTTTTCATAAAAAAATAAACAATTTTTAAGTTTTTGAAAAATAAAAACAGGAATTAATTCCTGTTATAACTAGTTTTTAAAATAAATTATTATTTTTAAAGTGCCTTTATCATCATAATGATTTATGTGTTTAACTTGTAAATTAATTTTTCAAGCTAAAGCTTTTACTTTTTCAGTATTTTTACTTTCAAATTTAATTGTTATTTTATTTTCTTGATCTAAAAAATAAGCTGTATTTGAAGTGATAATATAGTTTTGAGTTATTAATTCTTTAAAAATTTCTAAATCATTTTTATTTTCTGCTTTTAAAGTATTAATAAAATCTAATATCTCTTTTATTTTTTGATTTAGATTTTTTATAGAAATATTGAATTTTTCAAAATCTTCACTTTTGTAGTAACTTCAAGAATAAAATTTTTTATAAACAAAATTTTCTCCTTCTTTGAAATTAATTTCTGTTTCTTGTTCTGAAATATTATCTGTTTTTTGATTGCAACTTGCAACAAAAATAATAGGACTTGTAATGATAAATGAAGTTGAAAACAACTTAATTTTCTTTATTAATGACTTTTTCATAAAAAATATCTTCTAAACTTTTTTCTTTTAGTCCATGATAATAAATTTTTCCTTCATGGATTAAAGTAACATAAGTAGTAAATTCATCTATTTCTTTTAAAATATGTGAACTAATAAAAATTGTTTTTCCTTCTTGATTTAATTCTTTTAATATAGAAAATAATTCAAAACGAGCGGAAGGATCTAAATTTGCTGCAGGCTCATCTAAAATGAGTAATTCTGGTTCGTTTATAAGTGCTTGAATTAAAAGGATTTTCTTTTTTTGTCCTGAAGAAAAATCGTAAGGTTTTTTATTTTTCAAATCTTCGATTTTAAATTTTTGCAAAAATAAATCTATTCTCTTTTGTGCTGTATTTTTAGGGATTTTAGACAATTGGGCTAAGTAAAATAAATATTCATAAGTTGTCAATCCTTTTGGAAATAAAGCGTTTTCAGGAACATAACCTATCTTGGATTTAGCTTCTTCTTTGGTATTTATTATATTATCAATTAAGATTTCTCCTGTATATCCACTAAAAGCATCTATAATGCTTTTTATAGTTGTTGTTTTTCCTGCACCGTTTTCCCCTATAAATGCATGAAAACTACCTTTTTCAACGCTAAATGTTATGCTATTAACACCAGAATTGGTTTTATTATAAATTTTTGTTAAATTTTTTATTTCTAAAATATTATTATTCATTATTTATAATCCTTTCTTTTATACACTACATAACTTGAAAAAGCAAGAATAGTTACAACTAAAGATCATATTACTAAATTAATATTTTTATTATAAACAATTCTATTTGTTGCTTTGTATGAATATACTTCATCAACAGGTTGAAATAAGAAATTATTACTTTCTTCTAAACTAAAACGATAAATGATTTTATCATTTTTTATTTGTTGAATAGGACTGTAAGTAGAATATCCACCAATAAAATATTTCTTATTATCAAAAGAAATTTCAAATTTGTCAGGATTATAATATTTTTTGCCATCATTTTCTTTTTCAAGTAAAGTTAAAATAACTTTATTGAATTCAGGATGAAAGTAAGCATAATAAAGTAGTGAAGTGATAAAATAAATTTTCTTTTCAGTTAAATTTTTAATTTTATTTGTGTCAATAATCTCTTTTAATAATTCTGTATTATTATCAATAACTTTTGAAAAATTATCATCGTTAGTGTTATTAATATTACTTGAAAGTATATTTTCGAAGTATTTTAAAAGATCATTTTTATTATAATTTTTAACTTTTATAAAGGTTTTATAGGCATATTTGTCAAAAATAGCAGATTTTAAAACTTCTTCAATTATTTCTCATTTTAGTTTTCCAACTAAATCTTCAGGAACTGCAACTATCTTATCATCTTCAGGAAATGAGACTTCAAAATTGGAAGCATTTTCTCTTGAATAAATTATTTCTCTATTTTTTACATTCTCAAAATGAGAACTATTTTTTAATGCACCAGGAACTAAATAAGAATATTTTGTTTCTAATAAACTATCATCATCTTGTATAGCAACTTTTAATAAGTTGTTATTATTTAATTCTAACTTGTAATTGTATTCTCCAGAATCTAAATTTTTATAATTTAAATAATTTTCTAAATTATTAATTTGACTCTTAGAAACATAAGAAAGAGCATCTTTATCTTTATTATTATAAATATCAAGAAATTGATAAGGTAGTGAAAGTAATGAGTATGCTTGTCATAAAGTTGATGAATTTTTAGATTTTTGCTTTGCTAATTCTAAAAATTCTTTTTCTCTTTGTGAAAAACTTTTATTATCCACATTTTTAGGAATTATGTATAACTCATCTTTATTATTGTTTAAATAAAATTTTTCAACATCAAGCAACTTTCCAGAATCATAATTTGGGTAATTAATATTTAAATATTCTCCAAATTTGTTTTCACTAGAAGTTGAAAATATAGAAATTATACTCCCTAAAGTTGTAAAAGGCATAAAGAATAATAAAGGAAATGCTATTGATATTTTTGATGAAAATCTAGATGAAATTAAAATAGATATCAATCCAAAAAATAGATAAATAAAAAGAGGACTTAAGAAAATTCATAAAAAAGGTATATTTAAACTATTAATGAAATTTAAATTTAAAAACAGAGTTGTAGATAAAATTCAATAAGAAACAAAGGATCATAACATTGATCAAAAAGCAAAGTTTATAAGTTTAGTAAAAACTATTTTATGTCTTGTAATGCTTTTTGAAAAAACAATTATTTCTATTCCTTCGCTTTGTAAATCTTTAAAAATATTTAGTCCTTTTATAGAACCATAAAGACTAGATAAAATCCCATTAATTAAAATATTGATATAAAAAATAATCAAAAAGTTCTCTATACTTTTAGCAAGAGTGAAATTTAAAATTAAAGTTAATATAATCATTAATAAATTAATTACAGGAATAATAATTGTGCTTTTTTTCTTTAAAAGTAATTTATTTATAAATAAAAAGTAATTTTTATTCATATTTCTTTCTACACAACAACTGAATAACTCATAAAATTATACAATTTAATTGATTATTTTCTAAAAAATAGTATAATTTTTTAGTATAAATAATTAAATAATAATAAATAAACACATTAACAACAACTTAGAATAACTATTATTTATACAGCGGATTGAAATTATTCCTTAGGGAATTTTTTTATTGCTTTTTTATAAATAAGTTATAATTATTAATAGTTATTCTAAGTTTATAAGTAGAAAGATAATAAAAATGAAAAATAAAAAAGTAAGATTATTTCTACCTTTTTTAGTTTTATTTTCCCCCTTTTATTCTTTTGTTTCATGTAATGAAGCAAAAACTAATTTTCGCAATGAAGCAAATGCACAAAATAAAAAAAATTTTTATTCTAATCCAGAAATTGATCTTTTATTAAAAGATATTTTTGAAAATAATTTAGAAAAAATAAATAATTACATTCTTGAACAAGAAAACATAAGTGATAAAAAATTAGAAGATTTAAAATTTTCTTTATTTGTTTATAATCCACTTAGATCTAATCAAGCTCAAGGTGGTAATTCTAATGAAGCAGTTGTCAAAATAGGAAAATCCATTTTAGAAGAAAATTTAAACAACAATTGATATTGAATTTTAAAAAATTTGGATTTTTTAGAATTTTTACATTATCCTTACGATGTTAATAGATTTAGTTCTAATTTCTATTCACAAAAAGAAGATGAATATTTTAAAACTGATTCTTTAAATTTTTTAAATTTAAAAGGAAAATCCATTAATTTTTTTATAAAAATACATAAAAAATTAGAAGATCATATTCTAGCATCCAAAGATATTTTTTATATTGTTATTGACAAAAATAAAGTTATAAGATTGCAAAAATTTGTTGATAAAAATAACATATCTAAATTTAGACTAGATAGTCAAATATACGAGATAAATAAAGAAAATACGACAAAAGAAGATATTGAATTGTTTGCAAATAAATTTGAAAATAAACAAGAAGAAATTATCAAAGAAAAAATAAAAAAAGATAAAAAAGATTTTGACGAAGATTTAGAATATGAACTTGAAGATGAAGAAGATGTAACTGAAGAAGAAAAAAACCAAAGAAAGCTTGAAGGTTACAAACAAATTGAAGATAAATATTCTAATTTAAATAACTTAAATATTTCAAATTCTACTACTTTTTTAAATTTAGATTTTTTAGTTTTTAAAGAGCTTGAAAAGGAATTTTCTTTAAAAAAATATTTATTAAAAAATATAAATTCTTCTTTTATTAACAACAAAAAAGAAGATGATGACAATCAAGAGAAAAATGATAAATTTTATATTGATAATGATTTTAAAAAATTCATTAATCCTTCTTTAGATATTATTGATAAAGGAAAAACTATTGAAGAAAAAAATACAGATAATATTTTATCTTTAATTCTAAATATTCAATTTAATAAAGATGAAGATATGATAAATAAATTTATTAAAAATCAACAAGAAAAAGAAAAACAAATAGAAGAAGGATTCAAAAACTTTGCTAAAGAAATAAAAAAATCTTCTTCTTTTGATTTTAAAAAAAATCCTATTTATTTACAATATAAAAATTTCTTGTCTCAAAATTGATATTTTGTTTTAAAAAATTTAACTAAATTTAAAGCTGTATTTAGCAATTGATTTACTCTACCAATAACTAATAAAGTAGATAAAAATGGTAATAAATTATCTCCATCAAAAGAATATTTAGAAAGTTTAGAAGATTTAGATAGCTATAGTGACTCTTACTTTTCTAATAATTTATTAAATGAAATTAAAGAAGGGGATACTACTGCATTAAGTAATTCTTATAAAGATTTATATATCAAAAGAAATAATCAAATTTTCAATATTAAAATAAGTTTAAAAGATAGTGGAACAACACTCGAATTCAACCCTTTTATTTTCTATTTTGCCAATTCTAAAACAGATAATATATCGATAAATGCTATCACAACTATTTTTCATAATGCTATTTATCACGATAGTTTTCAACATTATCAAGCTTTTGAAAATGATTTAATTAAAAAGTTTAGATATGGACAACCTGCAGAAATGTTAATTATATGAAAGGATCTAAATGAAAATTAAAAAAATATTTCCTTTTTTAACCGTTTTTCCTTTATTTTTGTCTTCTTGTAATTTAAATAATAATAGTCAACAAAATCAAATTAATCAGCTAAAAATACAGGAAAACGAAAAAGAAGATAAAGAATGAAATGAATTTATAAATTCTGACTTTATTACAAATATTCTAAATGTTACATTCGATTCTGAAGATAAAAAGAATCAATTTATAAAGGAACAAAAAGAATTAGATATTAAAACAACATTTTTAGATATTAAAAATTGATTATACTATTATACAACTATTCAAAATAATACTGATGATGGTTTTATTTCAAAAAAAGCATTGCCTTATAGTCAATCTCTTGCTAAAATAAAAGAATTAACTAGTAAAAATTGGTTGTTTTTCCTATTTAATCTAAATAAAATAGTTTTTATTCAACTAGCTGATACAACAAATTTGTTTGCTGGTACTAAAGAAGAGCAAACAGAAAAATCTAGAGAAAACTTACTAACTAATCCTTTATTTTATATATCAAAAGATAATAAAATTTTAGACTTTGCTATTTTAAAAACTCAAGATAACTTAAATTTAACAAAAGAAGAGTTAGAAGAAGAAGCCGAAGATTATCAGCAAGATTTCAAATTTTATTTTGTAAACTATGATGGATTACTTTTTGAAATGGAATTAACCAAAGAATTTGATGAAAACAAAAATAACACATCTAACAAAATGAATTTTATTTTATGAGCAGATAAAATTAAAAAATGAAATGTGAAAAATAATAAATCTAATTTTGATATTCAAAAATATGTAAAAGAAAAAGAATCAAGAGGTTTAAACTCCAATTCTTCAGCAATTTCTCTAGAAATTTTTCTAGATAATTTAGGCGGAAAACCCATAAGATACACATTTGCTGATTTAAAATTATAAAAAATAGATAGCAAAACTATCTATTTTTTTCTATCATTTTTTCAATTTCAATTCAAGATTCATCATTAATATTACTAGAATAAATAGTATTATTAATAAAAAGTTTGAAATCGTTTTTATAATGTTTTTCCTTTATGAAAGCAAAATTATATTTATTTTTTAAACAATATCTTTTTAATTGATTAAACATTGCTTTTGTATCTTCTTCTTTATTAAAATTATCTTTTTCTATTTTTATTAAGTAAATATTTTGGTTTTGAGTTCTGATTATATAATCAATATGTAAAAATTTTTTCTTATGAAGTGAATTATAATAAATTATTGAAAAATTAGAATAACCTTTATTTCCTACTCTATAAACATCTTTTATAAAATTTTGATTATTTTCACACCAAATTTCAAAATTCATTTCTGCTCTTGAACGCAGTTTTTCACTATCAATCATAGCTAATGAATAATTTTTATAAACATTTGTTGTTAATATTTTATTTTCTTTTTCATAGTTTATAAATGAATAATATTCTTCTTTAGGGATTTTGAATTCCACTTCTTTAACTTCTAAAAGGGAATTTTGTAATATTTTAGTTTCTTCAAATCTTTTGAATATTTCCAGTAATTTCTCAAAATTATTAATTATAAATGAATAGAATTCTTTATTATTTAAAGATAATATTTTTTTATCTTTTTTGCTTTTTAACCTAAATAATGAAGATTTTTTAAATAACTTATGCAAAATAGTTTCTTTTAAATCTTCATAGGAAAGATTAAGAGGGTTTTTTAATTGATCTATACTTTTCATTAAAATTCTTCCATGATTACTTGTGCTTACATCTACTTCATTAGTATGTTCACTAACATTTTCAAAAGGATTTTCCTGTAAATTATTAATCTTTCCTTGTAGAAAACTTGTAATTATTTTTTCATTTATTATAAAACCATTTTGTTTTAAAATTTCTTTATTTTTTTCAAATTCATTGATTTTAAGGTTATATTTTATTAAGAAATACTCTCTGATTTCTTCTAATAATGTTTTATTTTCATTGTAAGCATAATTTTTGTTTGGAATTTGTTTTAATAATGTAATATCCTTTGCACCTTCTCTTAAAAATAATTTTTCAGCTTCAAATCCACCTAATAAAATAGCTTCATTCTTAAACTTTTCATCATATGTAAATAAATAGGAATAATCTAATATTTCATTATTATAATGATGGACTTCTGGCATTCTTCTAATTCGTCCAAGTGTTTGAATTTCAAATTTTTCACTCATATTATCACGCAATTTAACTAAAATTTTTGCCCTTGGACAGTCTCAACCTGTTGCTATTGCTTGCTTGAATAATAAAAAAGAAACTTCATTATTATTTTTAACTATTTCATCAGGAACTAAATTGATTTTACTAAGTTTTTTTATTTTCTTAGTTCCTTCGGTTTCTAAATCTCTTTCTGAAAATCAAGAAGCTACTTTTCCATTTTCATAATTAAAACCTAAGTTATTTAAAATTTCTTCTACTTGTGAAATTAAATTATCATTTAAATTAGGAAATTGTATTAACACTAATGGATTAATGTCAAGATTTATTTTTTGATATTCTGTAATTATATTTTTTCTTATTTGATTTGAATTTTCAATTAAATATTTTGTTTCAAAAGATATATTATTGCCTTTATTTTTTTCAAGATCTTTATTTATAAAAATTCCTTTTGTTATTAATCCTTCTTCAATAACATCACTTTCACTAATAATTATTTCTTGATAATTATTTGATTTTTTTATAGGCGTTGCTGAAACTCTAATTTCACTTTTTGGAGAAATTGATTCAATAATAAAATTAGCTTTTATTGTGTTATTATTGTGCTCTTCATCTATAATAACTATAAAATTATAGTTTTTCAACTTAGCTTCGTTTATTCTATCAAAAAAATTATTTTTTTCTGTTTGTGCAATAGCAATATTCGTTTTATTTGTAATTTTTTCTCAATTTATAAAATATATTCCTTTATTTTCAAAACCATTTAGTAACACATCATCCAAATCTCCAGAAATCATTGCTGGAAAACTTTTTCTCATTTTATTAAAAGATTGCACTTCCAATTCCCCTTTTCCAGGTGTTAATCAAATGAAAATATAATTATCAGTATTTGAAATAAACTGATTAATATATTCAAATAAAATTATTGTTTTACCTGAACCGGTAGGTGCTTGTAAAATAATTTTATTTATTGCGCTGTCATCGATGGTTGAAAATGTTTTTTCAAATATTTTTTGAGCAGCTTTTACTTGAAATTCTTTTAGTTTCATAATTAATAACCTCTTATCTTTTTAAGTTCTTTAAAGTAATATTTGTAAGGGATTTTGAAAAGCGATATTTCTTTTTTTTCAATTTCTTTTTGTTGTTCTAAGTTTAACTCTACTTCTGTATTTATAAACAATTTTCCTTTATTTTTGATTATTTTTAAAGCAGTTTCTATTTCTTCTTCATTATTTATAAAATAAATTTTTTCATTGTTAATTTCATTTAAATACTCTAGTTCTGCAAGCAATTTAGAACTATTGATTAATATTTCTTCTATTTCAAAATCTTCTTTTTCTGCTTGTGCAAAATTTATAGTTTTAACTTCTAAATACTTTAAATTAAACTCTGAACCATTTGAATATTTTTCGCCATTATCTTTGAATCCTGTTATAACAGTTTTTATTCTTGAAAAAGTTATATTTCTAGATATGTTATTTTCATTATTTGTGCACAAAATAAATTGTCTTTTGCCATTATCCTCTTTATTTAATTCCATTACTGCTTGTGCAGTAGTTCCACTACCGGCAAAAAAATCTAAAACTATTGAATTTTTATTAAAAAATCTTAATATATATTTTATTAAACTAACAGGTTTTGGATTATTAAAGTTTTTATTAATCAATATTTTATTTATTTCTTTTATACCTTCTTTAGTATTTTCAATTACCGATTTCGCTACTTCCATTTCAGAATCTGATAAAAACCTTTTGAAACGTGGTGTTTTAGTTTCATCATCATAAAAATAAATTCGATTATTTTTTAAATGTTCTTCCATAGTTTTTAAGCTATATCTTCATCCTGTTTTTGGATTTTTACATTCTTTTTTTGTAATTGGATGAAGAATTTTATAATTATTTTTTTCGCTAAAAACAGGAGAAGAAGTATTATCTAAAGCAAAAACTTTAAAATTTCAATCTGTCTTTGTTAAATATTCTTTTTCAACTTTATTATAGTTTGAAATTCCTTTTAATTGGGGATTCTCTTTATAAAAAGATTTTAATAGTTGTTCTACTTCCGAAATTTCTAAATTTTCTTCTTTAGCATATTGAAGTAAATTTTGCACTTCTAAAAATCCTGGTTTAGTTATTTTAAAGAAATTTTTTCTTTCTAAAATTTCTCTATTTTTACTATAACACAAAATGTATTCATGATTAGTTGATGTTGTTTTAGAATTGTTTTTTGTTGAATTTTTAATTCAAATAAAATTTTCTATAAAATTAAATTCTCCAAAAATTTGGTCGCATAAAATTTTCAAATGAGCAAACTCATTTTCATCTATGCTAATTAAAATAACTCCATTATCTGCTAATAATTCGCGAGCTAATTTCAATCTCTTATTCATAAAAGATAATCATTTAGAATGCGGGAATTTATCATTTGCATCAACATAATTATCGTTATAAATAAAATCTTTATTTTTAGTGTTATAAGGTGGATCAATATAAATGACTTCGATTTTATTTTTATGAGTTTTCAAAAGTAAATTTAAGGTCAATAAGTTTTCACCTTCTATTAAAAAATTTAATGACTTTTCTTTAGAATTAATTATCTTATTTGCTTTATTTTCCTGCAAAAAAAGAATATTCGACTTTAAAACATTATCTACTTTTTCTTTTTGCTCTTCTCAAATTAAGCCGAATCTTTTTTGACTTACTTCTTTTAATAATAAATTCAGTTGAATTAATCTTTTTTCATCTCTAGTTTCGCTTTTTATTTCTTTTATTAATTCTACAAATTCTTCTTGTTTTGTTTTTGAATAATTACTCATTTTTACTTCCTTTTATTTTCTTTATTATAAATTAAATTTTACTATAAGTATTATTTTATTTATTTTAAAATCTAATAAAATAAAGGAGTATAATTAAAATATAACAATATTATTAAATAGGGAGAAACTATGTTTATACCAACACAAATAATAGATTTAATAAATAAAAATGGACCAGACTTACCGCTAATTTATATTAAAAAAGTTTTAAATGATTATAAATTTTATCAATATAAAGATGAAATAGAATTTTGAGAATGAAATTCTCTAAAAAGAGATTTATCCGATTATTTATCAGATATGATATTAAAAGCAGATTATAACAGAGAAAAAGTTGCTATCTTTTTTTCAACTTCATCTGATAATATAGGTTGATTTTCAGAATCAGTAATCCCGGAGATCCTATATGAGATAAAACTAAAATTTTTTCAGGAATTCTTAGTGGAGTTTTTGAAGGAATAAGTCAAATAATAGAAGCATCTAATTTTATAGATGAAAGAACAAGAGAAAAAGTATATGAAATTTCTTTTTTAATCTCAACTAATGGTGATTTAGACAAAATTAAAAACGATTTAAGTGACTTATTAAATATAATTGATAGTTTGCCTTTCTATCACAGAACAGGACCAAATGGACCAATAATGTATAATAAGATTAAAAATATGATCAATTCAATTAACTCAATAAAAGAAACTGCAATTAAAAGATATATAAACAAAATAAATGGAACAGAAAGAAAATTCATTGAATAATGAAAATCTATTTTGATAAAAAGAATGGTTATTTATTTTATACAGAAATAATTAATGAAAATAACAGTTTTTTAAAAGTTATAGCCAAATTTTTGATTTACCTTTATTTAATTATTTTTACCTTAATTTCTTTTTTTTATATTGATTTTATTTACAATAATTTGTTTTTTGGAATTGTCTATAACTTAATTTTTTTATTCAGTTATTTTAGTGGAATTATTTTATTTTTATTTTTCATTTTAGGTTTTTTAAGAACTTTAAACATTATTATTATCAAATTAATGCTTAAAAGAAATAAAAAATTTAGTAATTTTAAAATATTTATTTTAACTAAATATTACTTTTTTTTACATTTTAAATTTAAAAATGGGAGACAACTTTTATGAACAAAACAAAATACTTTATAAAAAGAGAAATAGAAAAAATAAGTGCAATTACTTCCTTTAAATATCTTATTATTAAAATCTTATTTTCTTTTCTAATTACAAGTTATTGTATTTTAATATCTTCTGCCTTATCACTAAATTTTTCTTTCATTTATGACAAAATTTCAAAATACTATCAAAACCAAGAAACAATTGAAAAAATTTTATTTTACTTAAAAATTTTATTTATTATTTTTTCCGTTTATTTTTCATTAAAACTAGTTAAGAATATTTCGGAATATTATTTACTATATTATTATAACAACTATTTTGTTATGAATTATTGTATGATATTTTTAATAATTATAAATATTTCTAAACTTAATTTTTTTAAAAGTTTTAAATTGATTCAAATTTATTTTAATTTTCAAAAAATTTCATTTATAATTGAAAAACTAAAAAATAAAAATTTAGTTATTATCAATGATCTAGCAGAATATATACTAACAAATGACTACTCCTTAATTAACAAAATAAGTTTAATATCCACAGTCCCTATTAATGAATTAAAATTAGAACAAAATTTTAATAAAATTCTATATAAAGATAATGAAACAATTCGAGGAATAATAAATAAAGTCAATATTGAAATTATCTTTAATAATGATACTATTAAAGAATTTCAAACAAAAAGTAATGGTTTTATAATTTCAA